>CAXBHV010001490.1:0-2260 GCA_963974855.1 uncultured Rhodopirellula sp.
TAATCTGCCTATGCTGCCCATCGCCCCGAGTGAATTCCCAACTGAATCCTGCGGCCGTAACTCAAGCGAGACGCAGGATTTACAGCGATGACAAAAATAAAACTCTAGCGAAACTCGCCTTCTCTACCCTACGCCCCCCTTTCACCCAACCGGCAAAGTTTGCATTTTCGTTGGCTCGTTGATTGGCTGAGATTTTGGGCACGCTCCTTTCGAACACCAAGACCGTGCCCCTTCTCGTTCTGCCAACGACTCTCGTCAAATGAAAGTTCTTGGTTCGTAGAAAAGGGAAGTAGTATGCTTCGAATGATGTTTGTGGCCTTGGCTGGACTGATCACCACATGTGCAGTTTTGGCAACCAATGTGGCCGCCAACACCGTGGTGCTTGCGTCCAACGAGTACGTTTGCCCCAAATGTGGAAAAGTGCATTCGCACTCCGCCCCACCTGCGTCGGTCACGCAAACTTCGTGGACTAACCCCACGGGAATCCCATCGGTGCCGGGCCAAATGGTATCGGGCCAAATGGTGCCGGGCCAAATCCAACCGGCGCAAATTCAACCTGTGCCTGAGCAATCGTATTCCAGTACGATGCCTGCATCGACGATGCAATCCAGTGGTGGTACCTCCAACGTGCTGGCGACGCTCAATGCCCAGCGGGCTCGAAACGGAGTTGGTGCGCTTAGCTTCGATCCACAACTGCAAGCGGTCGCAGAGCGACGTGCCGAGTTGATGGCTTCGCAAGGATTGAAGAACCATCCGCCGGGATCGTTCGCCCCAGGAATGTACGAAGGGGTAGGATGGTCGAGTTCCTATTCACCCTCGGGAGTATCGGCTTGTTTCACAAACGATTCACGGATGCGAGTCGCCGGAGCCGCGATGGCCACGGGACGCGATGGAGTCTACTTCTGCGTAGTCTATCGCTAACGCCGATTTCGCTGACGAACAAAGTTGTCTCAGCGAGTGCATCCAATGTCTGCTCCAAGTCGCAGGGAACGCGACTTGGACGAGGGGGCATCATCATGATGATGTTAGCTCTCGTTTTAAATTCAACAGACAACTTGGTCACGGCACAACAAATCGCTCCACAACAATCCCTTGCGGTTTCTGAATCGCAGGCCAAGGAATCGATGCAGTGGCTTGCGACGCGAGCGATGCAAGAAGTCCCACCCGTGTATAAGGGCGATAAAGACTGGGGAGACACTAAAAAAGTATGGGCTGGTGTTCGAGCGAAGTTTGATGGACTGAAACTAAAAACGCATCGACGCTTCAAAGAGGTGAACCACGGTCGCTGGATTCGGTACGAAATCAAGTTACCCGAGGTCAACGCTCCGAATGCCGCCACCACAAGAATCAATTCAGCAACGCTAAACGAGCAGGATCGCTGGCGAATTGATTCCATCACCGAAACGCCAATGCAGTTCACAGCAAAAGTCGAGCGTTGGAATTTGGGTGTCAAACTCTACAGCGTCACCGTGACCGGGCACTTGCGAGTGCAACTGCAACTGACTTCCACGATCGGACTGTATCTGGATTACAGCGAAATACCACCCGCCGTGGTTGCCGAACCGATCATTGAGGGCGCCAAGTTAACACTGGCCTCATTCGAGATTGACCGAGTTAGCAAAATTGGCGGCGATGCCGCAGAAGCCTGGGGCGAAGTGATGCAAGAAGTGATTGTCCAGCGGTTTATCGAAAACCAGAACGATCGAATTGTGGCAAAGTTAAATAAAGCGATTGAAAAACACCAAGACGATCTGCGATTTTCCTGGTCAATGCTGCTCAATCGCTAAGAGTTTGTTCGAGGGCGACTTCTTTGCTTGTCTCCTCTGCTACGCGGCTGTGTGGGATGCTTCCAAGCCCATGACAGGCTGGAAGCCTATCCCACATTCCTACGCGGAACCTATCTCGCATTAGCGGACGGTGGCGGAACCGCCTGCGTTGCCTTGAACAGCCGCGTTGGTCGCAGCGGCACTTTGCGCGGCTGCGTGGGCAGTCTCTTGCGCCTGGGCCATCGCTTCTTGCTGTGCCGATGCAAAAGCAGCCAACTGGGTTTCCATGACGTCAGCTTGTGCCATCAATTCGGCATTGGCCGTTGCGATTGCTTGATCTCGCATTTGCGAAATCTCGGCACCCCGTTGGCGTGCAGCGACTGCGATCATCGACGACAAATCGACGTTGGCATCCAAGATTCCTGCGATACCGAATTGACCACTCGATTGACTTTGCGCGTTGGCCGAAGTTGATCCTTGATGAGCGATCGCTG
>CAXBHV010001491.1:0-2258 GCA_963974855.1 uncultured Rhodopirellula sp.
ACAACATGGTGTTGGTCGGACACAGCATGGGAGGGCTCGTCAGCCGTCTGCAAACCATGGATAGCGGCGACGATTTCTGGAAAATTGTTAGCGACCAACCTGCCAACGAGTTAAAAGGGGCAAAAGAAGATCGCGTCAAACTGGTCAGCACGTTGTTCTTCAAACCGAATCAATCCGTGGGGCGTGTGATCACAATTGGAACCCCCCACCGCGGCAGCGACTTTTCGAATGATTACACACAGTGGTTAGCTCGGAAATTCATCAAACTTCCTCAAATGTTCGTATCGACGGGACAGAGACTGACCCGCGAGAACCCCGACTTTTTTCGTGACACAGACTTGTTGACCGCTGTGAATGCGGTTGACTCGCTATCGCCAAAATCGCCCATTTTTCCGGTCATGCTGAGAGCAAAGAAGTCATCTAATGTCAAGTTTCACAACATTATTGGCGTGTTAGAAAAACCTTCGCTACTAAGTTCCAAATCGCGTAAAAGTGATGGTGTCGTGGAATACGCCAGTGCTCACATGGATGACGTGGAAAGTGAAATCATGGTTGACGCGGAACACACTCGTATTCACATGACGGGGAAAGCCATTTTCGAAGTTCGACGTATCTTGCTCGAACATCTTCAAAGCATCGACGCTAACGATCGCGTCGCGATTCAGCCGAGCGAAGCACCGATGCATGCTGCGGATGCCTACCGACGTTAACCGGATACATTTCGTGTGCAGTCGCATTTTCACGCGGATAGACCGCTCTATTGAGCGATTCCCACGTTGACATCGCTTGGCAAGAATGCTGCCAAGGGAGCTGCATTCTTGCGGACTGCGTTGCCACTTGCAGGCACACGGGTCATATAGATTTCGCCCGACAACGATCCAACGCGATTCGTTGCTGCAGCCGGCACTTTTGCTCCCGCGGACGAGTCACGTCGTTTTGCCGCATGCTTTTTTGAGCGGCCTGTGACCATCGTGGGGTGTGCAAACGCTTCTTCCCGCTCGCTCAAAGGATTCTCGTCAGCCTCAACTGCGTTATCCAACGCTTCGAGTTCCGCACGAATCACTCGGATGTCGCGGGGCGCGTCGATGCCAATTCGCACCGTGTTGCCTTGCACTCGAATCAGCGTGATCGTGATGTCGTTGCCGATTTGAATCTTTTCATCAAGCTTGCGTGTTAAAACCAACATGGCAGTGTCCTTTGCGTCAAAATTCGTCGTCGAGATAAAGTAGTAGTCGTTACCGTTTCGCTTCCTGAGTGGATTCGTCTTGGCAACGAAAGAGGGTTAATGCACGAGGTGTGCCAAAACTCGGTAAGCAACCCCACAATAAGCTGCAACTCTTTTGCAAAGAACGACTTAACGCAAAATCGAGATTCTGTCCTGGCTCGTGGCGAAGTGTTACTTCCGTAGGATTTACAAATCGTTTGTAGATCGAGTCATGTTTACGATTACTGCATTTGTCATTCACGTTTCTTGCCCCGGTCGCAAAACTTTTAGTCTTGAGTCGAAATAGGAATTTTTCCTATGTTCCTGCTCGAAGGCACTATCGCTCGAGAATGCAGTTGTAAGCTGCCCATGTAATTTCTCGGCGATGTCAACGATCTCAGTCGGTTCAAAGGAGTGACCGCCATGCCCCTAACATCCAATCAACTCAAGCAGTGGATGACTTCGCTGCTTCGCGTCGGCCTCTATCTGACACTACTGCTGAGCGTCATCCCCACATTGCTCAGCCATCCGGTTGCGGCTCAGGACACTTCGAACGATGTTGTCGCGGTCGTCAATGCCGATCCAATCACCCGCAAAACTCTGAACGAAGAGTCACTTCGCCGTTACGGCCATGACGTTCTCGAGAACATGGTGAACCGTCATTTGATTCTTCAAGCCTGTAAAACGAGTGGAATTGAGGTCACGTCGACCGAGGTTCGCGAGGAAATCAATCGCATCGCTTCGAAATTTGGCTTGTCGATGCAAGCCTATTTGCAGCTGCTGCAAGAAGAACGCGACATCCAGCCCGACCAATACAGCCGCGAAATTGTTTGGCCGATGTTGGCGCTGCGTCGCCTGGTCAGCAACCGTGTGCAAGTCAGCGACGAGGAATTCAACAAGGCATTCATTGCCCAGTTTGGCGAAGCAGTCAAATGCCGATTGATCATGATGGCAAGCAAGACAGACGCGGAAGCATTGCGTCAAAAAGCAACTGCAAATCCTGATCAATTCGCGTCACTCGCCAAAGAACACAGCGAAGACGAGGCCAGTGCAA
>CAXBHV010001492.1:0-2258 GCA_963974855.1 uncultured Rhodopirellula sp.
CGCTGGCCCCTCCAGGCGGTTGCAGCCTGTGCGACTCGCGTGACGTTGCCAAAGGCACGATCGCGGCGATCGAGCGAGGCGGTGACGAGGGCCGGCAATTTATCTTGTCCGGTGACAACGTGACCTATTTCCAGCTTTGGAAAGAGATCGCCAAGCGAATGAAGTCACGTGCTCCGCTGATGCCAACGGGCCCTGCCGGACTTTGGATCGCAGGGAAACTAGGAGACGCATTCTCACTTGTGTCGGGCAAAGAAGGCGATTTGAACAGCGCCGTGGTGCAAATGAGTCGGATGTTCCATTGGTACGACAGCACGCGTGCAAAAACGGAACTGGGATACACTCACCGCGACCAATACGAAACGCTCGACGATGCGGTGGCGTGGATTCAAGACCACCATCTAAATTGCCACCGAATTCCCGCGTGACTCGATCGAAATCTGAGGCCGCAAGTTCGGACGTAAAAGCGAGTCTGGTTGTAAGACGAAACGTGTTTTCCCGCTGCCGATGATCGGCGGCGCATATGACCGGCGACCCGCCAGTCAAAACACAGCTTGTCCAGTGTTAGTGCCTGTAGCTTCATCCGTTAAGCGAAGCATCAATTCCTCGTCTCTTCAGCGTGTTGGCGGGTTGCCGATTACTTTCTCACGAAATGAACGGATTCAAAGCAATTTTGACAGCCGAATGTGAGACAGACGAATAGTCTCCCTGAATTCATTCGTCTGTCCCAAATTCGGCTGTCTTTCACCCGGCTGCATTTGACATCAAGTCAATGATCGCGGGAAAACAAAGCGATGAACCGATATCGCAAACAATATCCGACTGACATTTCGGACATTCAAACGCTAACTGTACGGGCGAGGATTAAAGACCAAAAACCAATTTGGAAGTTTCGCGATTCGGTTTCCCACTTATGATAGCCCGGCACCGTGAACGTTTTTCGCTGCAGGAGATTGACGATTGACTGCGTCTAGCACCCCAGAACTCTCAACGCTTACAACGACGGTCTTTGTGAAACTCGGTAGAAACATCTACCATTTGCAGAGCATCGTCGGTCTACGAAAACCTGCGTGACCACATCAATTCCGTTAATGAAATGCAACCACAGTTGCCCGGAATCATACGTCAGGTGACCAACAATCATGCGGCTGAGTCGCAGCACAGATCTGGAGGACAAGACTCAGTATAGCCGGATCGTGGTACGGTGTTTGCGTTCAGCCAGAGGATCTGGATGTCCTCTTTTAGGATTCCAAATTCTTTTGTGATCCGTTGAATGGCAAAGCCCAAATCCGAACTCGCAACTATCTCTGCGGTTGCCCAATTGCTTGCGGTTGTCCTGACCGTCGCGGCGTTGTTCTTCGCTCGTGACGTGTTTATTCCACTCGCACTTGGACTATTGCTCTCGTTTCTACTCAGCCCCGTCGTCAATCGGCTGCATCGGCTGGGAATTCCGAATGTTGTTGCCGTCGTATCAACCGCATTTCTTGCGTTCGTCCTTCTGGCCGGCGGATTCACGCTGGTTGGTCGCGAATTGACCATACTGGTCGGTGACCTACCGCAACACAAGGACGAGTTGGTTTCGAAGGCACGAAGTGTCGCTGGTTTGACCAGCGGCGTCGGTGGCTCGCTCGACAAGCTTGCGGACGAGGTAACTAAGGCGATGGAGAAAGGCGGCAAGGTAGAACCGCCAGACGAACTACCCGAGAGCGATTCTGTTTTCCAGTCGTGGACCAAAAAGTTGCTTCCGGCCACAGCGAGCACGCAATCTAAGCTTGTTAATGATGGCACCACGGCCAAGACGCCGCTATTCATCAAAGAGGTTCAAGATGATTTGCCGCTGGCATCTTGGGCAACAACCGCCGGTACCGTGCTGGGACCACTTGCCACTGCGGGCCTGGTCAGCGTGTTCGCCCTGTTTATGTTGATCCACCGTGAAGATTTACGTGATCGCATTATCGCTGTGGTCAGTCACGGTAACTACGTCACGACCACCGAAGCGCTCGACGAAGCTGCGGGCCGGATTAGTCGCTATTTGATCGCTCAGACGATCGTCAACACGTCGTACGGTTTCGTGCTAAGCGTTGGCCTCGCCATCATCGGGGCGACGATGACCGAAGGAGGGATTTTCCCTAACGCAATCTTGTGGGGTGTGCTGGCAACCTGTCTGCGATTCGTGCCCTATCTTGGACCGACCGCCGCCGCGATTTTTCCACTTGCGATCGCGCTATCGGTCTTTCCAGGCTACGGCGTTTTCATTGCGG
>CAXBHV010001493.1:0-2256 GCA_963974855.1 uncultured Rhodopirellula sp.
TAGCTTCCGACCGCGGAATTTCGTACAGCAAGGCGCCTGCGATCACAGGCGCCGATCGTTCGATGGGTGCCTCCCAAACACATGGCGGTGATTCCCAGGACATGATCGCTGCGCTGTGGCGGTATCGCTGGGCAGTCCTATTGCCGGCGATCGCGGGTGCGGTCTGTGGTTTTTTGCTTTATCAAAGAACCCCGGAAACCTTTCAGGCATCGACGCGATTGATTGTCGAATCGGATCGCCCGGTGATCATGGACACAATGACCGGTGACGTGATCGGGGGTGTGCCCAGTATCCAAATTCTGCAATCGCATCTATACAGCGACCGCGTTGTCAAAATGGCATTTGATGACGAGCAACTGGCACCATTTCGCGAACGTTTCGGGAACAATTCCCAACAGTTCGTTGGAACCGCACGAGGCGGCCTCTCTCTCGCCCCTGAGGTCACCGATTCTCGCGGTGCGCAGTCATTGGTCGCGGTATTGAGCTTTTCACATACCGACCCTGAACTTTGCCAGGCGAGTGTGAAGGCATTCAGTGACGCGCTGCAAACCTTTTTTAACGAAAAACAAAAGAGCTCGCGTGGTGAACTATTACGATTGATCTCGGTGGCGATCGATCAACTGCACCCAAAGATGACTGAACTCGAAACCGACTACAGAAATTTTCGGCGTGATGCACCGTTGGCGTGGAACAGCGAAGGTGAGGCGATTAACCCACACCGCGAGCGTCAGTTGTTCCTGGTCGGCCAACGCAGCGAACTCGTTGAAAAGATGCGTCAGAAGGCAACGGAGTTGTCGGCAGTCAAGGCGATTGCGAAACAGTCCAAGGATCCGCTGCTGGCTCTGAACGTGATCAGCCAATTGCTGGATGTGAAGTTTACACTGCCGGGTAGCGATGCGGCGATGGCTCTAAATCTGCAAGCTGGCGACGCCCAACTTGCTCAATTGGAATTGGACCAGCAACTCGTTCCGCTGATGATCGAACGCAATAAGATGGCGAACGAATTCGGTGTGAGCCATCCGACGGTCAAACAGCTCGATACCGAGCTGGACATGATGAAGGGAGAACTGCGACGGATTGTACTTGAACAAACGCAGCGGATTATGGAACTTCGCAAAGAAAACGAAGTGGAATCGATCAATCCGGCGGACAAGGCCAAAGAAGCGCTTTCCACCGTCGTGATCGCTGGCGACGCAGAATTGCAGTTATACAAAGATCAAATTGCGGAGGTCGAACAGCAAATCGCAGATGAAAAAGCGGCCTCGATCAGCTTGGCGAAATTTGAACAAGACAACGCGGGGATGCTGCGAGAACTGGATCGCAACCGCGAACTGATGAACCAACTCGAAGAGCAAATGGCTCGTGTTAGCTTGACCGAGGAAGAGGGTGGCACGCAGGTGCTTGAGTTGACCGCACCGTCCAACGCCGCACGCGTTGGACCGAACCTTATTAAGACGCTTGGCATGGGTACCTTTTTGGGGCTTGCTCTGGGGGCGGGGTTGGCGTTGTTGTTGGAGAAGAATGCAAACACGTTCCGTGATCCCGACGAGATCTCGGATCTGTTGGGTGTACCCGTTTTGACTCACGTTCCGTTTTTTAAAGGACGGATCCGTCGCCCAGCCAAGGGAGAGATCAACCCGTTCAAAGATTTGGACCCGGGGATGGTGGTGCTACATCAACCGGCTTCGGTGGCTGCCGAATCGATTCGATCGTGTCGTACTTCGATCTTCTTTGAATTGGCCAACATCGACGGCGGCAAGGTGCTGCAAGTGACCAGTCCGCTGCCGGGCGATGGTAAGAGTACGGTCGCCGAAAACTTGGCTTGTTCGATTGCCCAGAGTGGCAAACGGGTATTGGTCATCGACTGTGACCTGCGCCGTCCGCAGATCACTGACAACTTTCAAATGCAAGAGAAGCAGGGGCTCACCAATATCCTGAATGGCGATTGTGAGCCCAGCGAAGCGTGTCATCAGACACCGCTGAGCACGCTACATATGATGCCGAGTGGCCCAATCCCAGCGAACCCGGCCGAAGCGTTGACGCTGCCCGAGATGGGCGAGCTGATTGAGCTGCTGCGTGAAGAGTACGACTATGTGATCTTGGATTCACCTCCACTATTGGTGGTGACTGACCCGAGTATTACTGCGGGGATGGCGGACGGGGTGGTGATGGCGCTACGGATTCGCCGCAAGAGTAAACCGAATGCGAAAGAGTCGGTGAACATTTTGCGTAGCGTTGGTGCCAACTTGTTCGGGG
>CAXBHV010001494.1:0-2253 GCA_963974855.1 uncultured Rhodopirellula sp.
AACGGATGCCATTGTCCCCACACCACTCCGCCCTTGTCGGTCACAGTTGTCCACGACGAACCCTCTTTATGCGTGGCCTGCTGGTCGCTAATCGGGGTGATTCCGTAGCGTGTTCCGTCAGCAAGTTGCCCCGCACCGAAGCGAACGACGTCTTCGTCCCAACCAGCGTTGTTCCAACGTTCGTTGTCGCCCCCCTCGCTTCCGAAGGAATCACGATGCAGTGCTTTCTCGCCGATCATGATGGTGTTGGACGAACCATCGCGGATCTGTTCAATCCGGATCTTGCTTCGATCAGTTTGCATGATCACACCGTCCAGCCCACTACTGGGTTTGTCGCGTACACTGCCGGGGCCTCGTGTGCCCGCGTTTCCTGCGTAATCGACTCGGTAAAAATTGCCGCTGCCGTACGAAGTCGAGTTGCGACGCGAGGGACAGGTATAGATTGGCGATGTGGCTTGCGCGACCACGTCCTCTTTGCTGTTGTAACCACTGTCGCCGACGTCGGGGTCATCCGATTGGCTGGCCAATTGATAGACATTGTCTTGTTCGATGTAAGCGAGAATCGAGTACGACCAACTCCAACCTGCGTGGGTCTGGGATCGGCAACAATCTTCCAATGGATCGGGAACGCGATGATCTCCGTCACGTGCTCCGCCGGGCAAATGCCCTCGCGTGTCTTGAAAATTATGACACGCCAAACCGATTTGTCGCAGCTTGTTTTGACACTGCATCCGCCGTGCGGCTTCGCGAGCGGCCTGTACCGCCGGCAATAGCAATCCAACCAGCACACCGATGATCGCAATGACCACCAACAATTCAACCAATGTGAAACCGTTCTTGCGAATCGCATCTGTCCGATACGATCGACTGATCTCCCAATTCATACTCTGTCCTTTGTTTTCTATTTCTAAGTTCTGAAATCACAACCGCTGCTTCGTCACCACAGACAGGGCGAGCAACTGGCGAGAACATAGGACGCATGCATGAAGACCCCTTGAAGGATTGTTTAATGTTGATGAAGAGGCCGCAGTCTGGATGCTGCGCTGACCCGCAACGCGCCAGCACGTACCCTTGCAGGCTCCTTAACGTGTCTCCGCCCGACCTCGAGTGTGGAATTCGACACGTCAATCTTTCGGGGGCACACCATGCCCCGCATCTTGAAGCTACGTATTGTTTTTCTGCAGACGAGTTGCCGGTCGGATCAAGAACGCAGGATCATGCCCGATCCGCACCAACGGTAACCTGCGTTTGTTGGCCATGGACCGATGAGAAAGCTTCCACTGCGTCGGCACGATCCGATTTTGATGCCCCTTGTCTGATCCGGCCAGCTACCAAATGAGACGCGCCGCTTCAAAACGGAAGCGTCGATTTATGATTTTTCTAGGCTGGCTGCGATAAAAAGCCTGGGCTCTAACACATCCGCACCGTGGCATTTTTGGGGTAGTCCAGCTATGTGATGGAACGGTCAACAACATCGCTACGGAGGGATCTGCTAACATTAAACACTGCCCTGTGGCGTTGACGTTCACCACAGCGGTCTTAGTACACTTCCCTTTCCAAATCTTTCAAGGCGTGATCAGATGTCAGATAACAAGGGTGTTATTTATTTGGGCTCGGGCAAAGTCGACGTGCAATCGATTGATGACCCGAAACTTGAGTTGAATTACCGAGGAAAATCTCGGCAGTGTCATCACGGTGTGATCTTGAAAGTGATCTCCACCAATATTTGCGGTTCCGATCAACACATGGTTCGCGGTCGCACGACGGCTCCCGCCGGTATGGTGCTTGGGCATGAAATCACCGGTGAGGTCGTCGAGGTCGGACGTGATGTCGAGTTCATCAAACAGGGTGATATTTGCAGCGTGCCATTTAACATTGCCTGTGGACGTTGCCGTTGCTGCAAAGAAGGCGACACCGGCGTGTGTGAAAACGTGAATCCCGATCGTCCCGGTGCGGCATACGGCTACGTCGATATGGGCGGCTGGATCGGAGGCCAAGCGAGATACGTGATGGTGCCCTACGCGGATTGGAACTTGTTAGCGTTCCCAGATCGCGACCAGGCACTGGCAAAAATTCGCGATCTAACGATGTTGTCGGATATTTTTCCGACCGGCTATCACGGCGCCTATACGGCTGGCGTGACGACGGGAAGCACCGTTTACGTCGCTGGTGCTGGCCCCGTCGGACTCGCCTGTGCGCACGCCGCGCAGTTGTTGGGTGCCGCGGTCGTTGTTGTCGGCGACATGATCGAAG
>CAXBHV010001495.1:0-2251 GCA_963974855.1 uncultured Rhodopirellula sp.
CCTGCTAATTCAGCAGTCTCCAAGTCGGGGGAGCGGTAAATGTGGTAGGGAACTGGAATAAAAATTTCCCCCAAACCAAATGCAACATCAAACATTTTGCGGACCAGTTTGCCCTGTAACGCCAAGAACATCTGCTTTAGACGTCGATTTCTTCGGCGTCTTCGGCGCGTTCCATGATGAATCGAAAACGCGCCGATGCATCGCGTCCCATCAAATCGCTGATCACACGATCGGTTTCCAAGTGGTCATCCACTTCGACTTTTAGCAAACGACGCGTCTTGGGGTTCAGCGTCGTTTCCCAAAGTACCTTGGGCATCATTTCGCCGAGACCTTTAAACCGCGTGATTTCGGGTTTAGCTCGCTTGCCATGATCTGCCAAAATCTGCTCGCGATGCTCTTCGTCGTTCGCCCAATAGGTTTCCTTGCCGATATCAATGCGATACAGCGGTGGAACGGCGATGAACAAATGGCCGTCGGCGATCAAGGCGGGCATGTGCCGGTAAAAGAACGTCAGCAACAGCGTCGTGATATGATGTCCGTCGGAGTCAGCATCTGCAAGCAAGATGATCTTTTGGTACCGCAGCGTCGAAAGATTCATATTCGGACCGATGCCACAGCCAAGCGAGGCAATCATGTCTTGGATTTCTTTGTTCTCGATGATCTTCTTCAGCGTCGCGCTTTCGGTGTTCAGCACCTTTCCACGCAGCGGCAAAATCGCTTGGTTGTTTCGATCCCGGCCCTGTTTCGCACTGCCGCCTGCAGAGTCACCTTCGACGATGAACAATTCAGAATCTGATTTCCCGTTCGCCAAACAATCACTCAGCTTGCCGGGCAACATCGTTCGCTTGGCGCCGCCTTTTCGCGAAACCGCGTCCGATGCCGCTCGCGATGCAGCTCGTGCCCGGGCCGCAGCGATGATACGAGCGATGATCGAATCCGCCAACGAACGGTTATTGTTCATCCACTGTTCGAGTGCCGGGCGGGTGGCAGCTTCGGTTGTCGCTTGCACTTCGGGGTTGTTCAAGCGGTCTTTGGTTTGCCCTTGGAATTGGGGTTCCGCGATAAAGATCGACAGAATCGCAACCATTCCTTCGCGAATATCTTCGTGAGATATTTTCACACCACGTGGGGTCAAGTTGTGCGTGTCGATGTAATTGCGAACCGCTTTATTCAGCCCACTGCGGAATCCGTTCTCGTGCGTACCGCCGCTGCCAGTAGGAATCCCGTTGACGTAGCTGCGGACATGTTCGTCGGTGGATTCGGTCCACTGCAGCGTCAATTCCAAGCGAATGTCGTCGTCTTTACGCAGCGTGAACGGTGTGTCGTGAATCGGACGCGCCGAACGATCCTTCAGCACCTTTGCCAAGTAATCAACGATCCCTTGCTCGTGCAGGTACGAGACCTTGGTGCCCGCGACTTCGTCAATGTAGGTGACCTTGACGCCGCGATGCAGAAAGCTGGCCGTTTCCAGCCGCGTGCGGATTGTTTCGCTATCGAAATCGACTTTGGGGAAGATCGTCGGATCAGGGCTAAATGTGATTGTCGTCCCGGTGCCGCGAACGGCCCCTTTCAACTTTTGCAGCCCCGTTTTCGCGACACCTCGCTCGAACATCATCCGGTATTGGGCACCATCGCGGCGAACCACCGCGGTCAATTCTTTGGACAGCGCGTTGACGACCGACGCACCGACACCGTGCAATCCGCCCGCGGTTTTGTAGTTCTCGCCGTCAAATTTACCGCCCGCGTGCAGCACCGTCAGCACCATTTCGAGCGCTGGCTTTTTCGTTTTCGGATGCTTATCCACGGGGATGCCACGGCCATTGTCGCTAACGGTCACACTCGAGCCGTCTTTGTGCAGCGTGACGGTGATCTCGGTGGCGTGACCGTTCATCGCTTCGTCGACCGAGTTGTCCACGACTTCCCAAATCAAATGGTGAAGTCCGGACATCCCCACGCCGC
This sequence comes from uncultured Rhodopirellula sp., assembly GCA_963974855.1. GTDB lineage: Bacteria > Planctomycetota > Planctomycetia > Pirellulales > Pirellulaceae > Novipirellula. The sequence goes on from CAXBHV010001495.1 coordinate 1,960, forward strand.
CGATATACATGCCGGGACGTTTGCGAACAGGATCGAGACCTTCGAGGGCAACGATATTTTTCGCACTGTAAGTTTTTGTTGCAGTACTCATATTCAGTTTTCGTCGAACGTTTCAGGTGCAGCGGGTGGAGGAGTCACGATCTCGGAGATCTTGCCATTCTTTTGAATCTCGGTGCCACGGCCACCACGCGAGGTGACGCGGTACTTGGCAGTCGAGATCGTCTTCTTTGCACCTCGATTGGTTTGAACCGTCATCAGATCGCGATCACCGGTCGAGGCTTTGAAACCGAGC
>CAXBHV010001496.1:0-2245 GCA_963974855.1 uncultured Rhodopirellula sp.
GACGGCGAAGCTGCTAGGATTAACCTAGCAACACACCCTTACAGCCCTGGGCTTCCAGCCTGTCATCAAGCTGGGATCGCCTGGGGATCTATGTCAAGATCCACGACGTAATGATCACGGAGCGATCAATGACAATGATTGCATCTCAGGCCCCCCTTACCCACATGGCCCCAGCGAATTCCAGTTACACTATAGAGTTCAACCGCAGTGCCTCTCCTCCGCATCGCTGTGGTCGATCATCCATGAAACACCATGCTCCCGTTCACAGTGGCTTCGATATCACCCCCACCGTACGTCACGCGTCTGCCCCTGGAAAACTGACTCTATGAAAAACACCCTGTTTATCGCTGTCTTTGCTCTGCTGATTGCGACGGCTGCTTCGTCGCATGCTGCCGACCGCCCCAACGTCGTGCTGTTGCTGGCCGATGACATTTCCCAGGAAGACATTGGCTGTTATGGGCACCCAACGATTCAAACGCCCCACATTGATGCGTTGGCAGCCAGCGGGCTGAGGTTTGACAATGCCTATCTGACGACCAGCAGCTGCAGCCCGAGTCGCTGCAGCATTATCACGGGACGTTATCCGCATAACACGGGTGCACCCGAACTGCATACCGAGCTGCCCGCGGGATCGGTGTTGTTTCCAAAGCTATTGAAGGACGCCGGCTATTACACAGTGTTGTCGGGCAAGCACCACATGGGTCCGAATGCCGATATCGGCTTTAGCAAAATCTCCAAAGGCAAAGGGCCCGGCAAAGAAGAAGACTGGGTGCAAATCCTTGAAAAACGCCCCCAGGACAAACCGTTCTTTTGTTGGTACGCGTCGACGGATGCCCATCGTGATTGGACCATCAACGATGATGCCCCGAAGTACGATCCCGCCGACATTGTGGTGCCACCCTACTTGGTCGATGGCGAGAAGACTCGCGAGGACCTCGCCAGCTATTACCACGAGGTAAGCCGTTTCGACCATTACGTTGGCCAAGTCGTCGCGGAACTGAAACGCCAAAAAGTGCTCGACAACACGTTGGTGATTGTGATGGCCGACAACGGACGTCCCTTTCCTCGCTGCAAAACGCGGCTATACGATAGCGGAATCAAAACCCCGTTTGTCGTGCATTATCCACAAGGGGCGAAGCAGGGCGTTACCGACAGCTTCATCAGTTCGATTGACATCGCCGCAACCGTGCTCGACTTGGCCGGTATTGAGAAAGACGAACGTATTCAAGGCGTTAGTTTCGTCCCGGTCTTAAAAGACGCTACGGCGAGCGTCCGCGAAGTCGTGTTTGCCGAGCACAATTGGCATGTTTACCGCAATCACGAACGACTCGTGCGGTTCGGGGACTGGTTATACATTCGCAACAATTTCCCGGATCAACCGAACCTTTGTGTCGAAGCGTACACGGGTGGTGCAGGCGACGATTTATGGGCTGCGCATAAAGCCAATGACCTAACCGATCCGCAACAGAACGTGTTCTTGAATCCGTGTCCCGCCGAAGAGCTTTACCACACCGGCAAAGACACGCACCAGTTGAAGAACCTGGCTGCGAATCCCGAGACACAACAAGTCCTCGAAAAGGCACGCCGGTTGTTGACGCAGTGGACCGAGCAGACAGGCGATACGGTACCAGAGAACCCGACGCCCGACCGTGACGCCGCGCCGGGATCCCCGAAGAAAGACCGCAAGGCGTTCAAACACGCAGAGATGCCCGGAGAATCCTCGGGTGCCACGAATATCAATCATCCCGGCCCCATCGAGCTTCCGTAACCGCAAGTTCCGAAACCGATCGTAGCGAAACTCGCCAAGAGTTTCGGCTCGTGTCACGACCACGAGACATTCATATGGCGGGCCGTTTACCATAGTTGCCCCCTGAGCAATCACCATTACAACCCGAAGCGTAAGCGAGGGACTATCTGGTAACGTCGAGCGGTCAACGTGGAGTCTCTCGCTTACACGTTTTGAAGTTGCGCATTTTTCACAACCCGACGCGTGAGTTTTGAAGTTGCGCTATTTGCTGTCACGAAGCGACATATTTCGATAGCCTCGGACTTTAGTCCGAGGGATTTTCGCCAATATCAATCGAGTCCCAGCGGGACGTTTTGTGACTTGATCGTTCGCCACAGAACGTCGCTCCGCGACTTGGTGCCAATTTCAGAACCGAAACCTTGGACTAAAGTCCAAGGCTATCCCATGACGTGACAACCGATGTTGTAAAAAGTGGCTGGTTCTTTCACGTTATCTGCT
>CAXBHV010001497.1:0-2245 GCA_963974855.1 uncultured Rhodopirellula sp.
GGTTGCTATGGCGTAAGTTCGTTGGCTACGGCCAGGATCATTTGCCAGTGCGACTGGATGATGGTTCCGGTGTCTTGCTGAGTGAATCGGCAAAGCTCGAAGTCCAGCGATGTGATGGCAAAGATGGCATTCTGCGGTGGCGCAGTGTGATTGACGAGTTCTTTAGCGAGCCTGTGACGGTTTCCGATGCGGTCTACGTGGCGACAGAATCAGGCCGACTCGCATCGCTCGATGCAGACTCGGGTGAGGCCAATTGGGTGGATCAGATTCCTCAGCCACTCGAAGTGGGCCCAGGGGTCGATAAGCGAGCGAAGGTGGCTTATATCCCTGGCAACCATAGCAATCTCTACGTGCTAAATAGTCGCGACGGTTCGTGCTACGAAACGTTCTACATTGGTCACGCCGAAGGCACGATATCCGTTCCACCAGTGGCGTTATTGGGGCATGTCTTTGTGCTTGAGAACGCTGGTACGAATTACACGCGTGTGCATATTTTGAAGGTAAATGACCAAGGCCAAGAACTAAAGGTCGCCCAGCCTTCGATACGACTCGATGGAAATGTGAAAGTCAAGCCGATCATCCAGGATCGTAAGCTGATTGTGTTGACGGACCTGGGCCAAGTCTCGGTGCTCGAAGTCGAGCCGACGGCAAAACGCGAGCAAGTCAGCGAAGTCGCAACGCAAGTGGCCTCATATGATGTGCCAACCTCGACTCAAATGGCCGTGGGCCGATCACAAATGTGGATCACCGGGACCCGAATTGGCCGCTACGAGTTGCAAATTAACACCGGCCGTGTCGTCCAAGACTGGTTCAAACATGAAGCCGACCGCTTTATCGGCCAACCGTTTACAAGCGAAAACACATTGGTTCACGCGAGGATCCTGCGAGGAACCTCGGCAATTCGAGTGACCGCAGCGGATGCGAAAACCGGTGACGAAATTTGGCGAACCGATGTCGGCGTTCCCATCGCAATGATTGTGCCGATCGCGGGTGGCGGTGGGTACCATGCTGTGACAACTCAGGGGGCCCTGTTCGAACTCGATCGCGATGCTTTGACGAGTGGGTCGACTGCGAATCCGGTCGAAAACCCCGGTGGTTCAGGGATCGCAATGCGTTTCGAAAACCCAATCAAAATTGACGAGACTCGGCGTTTGATGCTCAATCAAGCCACCTCCGAAGACGTGATCGTTTACGATCCAAATCGTCGCCAAGAGAAACTGCGGAAATTGCAGCTTGCCTTGTCTGGCAAGGCAAGCGGAGATGCATTGTTCGCCGGCGGTGGATTGTTTGTTCCCACCATTTCAGGCCGCGCCGTTTTAATGAATTGGCAAACCGGGCAAATGTTGGGGAGCCCGTTCCAGCCTGCGAGTGCACCCGAGGGGGAGGTGACGTGGTCAATGCCCGTCGCGATGCCAGATGATCCGGACCAGGTCGTGATTGCGGATAGTCGCAAACAGCTCTATCGATTGCGGGTGGGAGAGCAAATGCGTGAACTTGCCAAGAAATCGTTGGAGTTACCATTTTTAGGTCCTACCGCAGCGGTCGGAAGCAATTTGATTGCGTCGGTTGCCGGTCCTGCTGCCGATTTTGTCGTCGGACATGATTTGAACAGTCTCGATGAGAAATTCAAAGTGCTGATGGATGGTCGAATCAATTGGGGGCCAGTCGCGGCGGGCGACTATTGTTTGCTACGAACCGATGATTCGGTACTGCGTGCCTTTGATGCCGAAGGGAAACAGAAATTCGAGTTGCCGATTCCTGAAGGAGAGGTCGTCGGTGCCCCGGTGCTCGTTGGCGAGGTGATGTTGGTCGCTGGCAAGGATGGTTGGATGGTGACGTTTGATCCCACGTCGGGTGAATTGCTCGGGCAAAGCGATCTTGGCCAGCCTATTTTCGCGCCGCCCCTTGGCGTGGGTAAAAGTTTGTTGGTGCCTGGTGCCGAAGGCGTTGTCTATATCACTGATGTTCCATCGAAAAATTAAGAGGCTCCAGATGAACATCAAAATACAAAAAATTCTATGGCTCGCGATGTTGTTGGTGGTTGCCACTTGGGTGACACCGGTCTCAGCACAAATTGTGAACTACGCGGAATCGGGGGTGCCTGATCGTGTCGGTTTAGAATTGTTGCAAGAAGAACCCCATGACATCATCTTCTTGACCGAAGAGTCGGGTGGCGGTTGGGTGAAGGTTCGACTCCTCGACTTTCCCGGACGGAAAATCCCTGACAATCCAAAAGGGACACTTC
>CAXBHV010001498.1:0-2243 GCA_963974855.1 uncultured Rhodopirellula sp.
TGATCGTGTTTGTGATGGGTTTTGTTTGGATGTAGGAATCGTTTTATGAATGATCGCTTCCACTTCCCGCGTTGGGCGAACTACCTGTTTCCGGCTGCGCTGATCGTCACCATCGGTGTGCTGACCTATTTGCCATTATTGCTGACACTCGGACTTTCGCCGACGACGCGGGCCGTTGGTTATCAACCACAGCAACCGATCCCGTTTTCGCACGCGGTTCACGCCGGCAAGCTGGGGATGGATTGTCGTTACTGTCATACGACGGTCGAAAAGGCAGCGTTCGCAGCGATCCCACCGACCCAAACCTGTCTGAATTGCCACGCCGCGATCAAGTCCGAAAGCCCGCAATTGGAAAAAATGCGGACGAGTTTTGAAAAGGGGACGCCGGTGACGTGGGTGAAAGTGCATGACTTGCCAGACTTTGTGTATTTCAATCATTCGGCACACATCAATAAAGGCGTCGCCTGTCAAACGTGTCATGGACAGATCCATGAAATGGAAGAAGTCCAGCAGGACCAACCGCTGTCGATGGCATGGTGTTTGGAGTGTCATCGTGCACCCGAGAATCATCTGAGACCGCGTGATCAAGTGACCAACATGAGTTGGGATGCTTTGGCCATGACTGGGAAATCACAGGTCGCGTTGGGTACCGAGTTAGCGGCGGAGTATCACGTCCAATCACGGCAATTCATGACGAGCTGTACCACATGTCACCGATAGAACCCCATGACGAAGGATCTTCGAGGCGACCGGCAAAAAATTCGTTGCCTGTGCTAGCGGAAGTCGTCAAGACTTTCGACGGTCCACCCCTGCGAACGACACTGTTGACGAGTTCCGCTACGGACGAGAAGACATGCGGCCCTGAATACTACCGCAGTATCGAACATCTAGCCGGTTCGCCAGAAGTGGCACAGTACATCGAGCAAGAGTTCCCGAGTTTATCGCAAGCGATTGACACGACGGATCGGCGTCAGTTCTTGCGATTGCTCGGGGCCTCGATGGCTCTGGCCGGGATCACCAGCACGGGTTGCCGTCGCTGGCCTGTCGAAGAAGTGCGACCGCACACGTCACGGCCCGAAGGGTTCACGCCGGGTGTCGCCGAGCACTACGCAACATCATTCGAGTTGGATGGTGTCGCGACAGGGATTCTGGTCAAAAGTTACGACGGGCGACCCATCAAAATCGAAGGCAACCCGGATCACCCGTTCTCTCTCGGTGCCGCCAGTGCGTTTGCTCAGGCGAGCGTGTTGGAGTTGTACGATCCCGACCGCAGTCGAAGTCCAATGTTTCGAAAGCGTGAGTCGACGGCGCTATCTGCGGGCCTCAACCAGAGCGGCAAACACAGCAACAGGCCCGAGGCTAACGCCTACGGCTCACAGTCCTCGTGGAATCACTTTCAGAACTTCGCCACACCACACTTCCAAACATTGCGTAGCCGCCAGGGCGACGGGCTGGCGTTCCTGATCCAGCCGACCGGCAGTCCCACTTTCGCCAGACTTCGCAGCGAGTTCGAGGCGGCGTTTCCCAAAGCACGGTGGTTCGAGTACCAACCGCTTCATCGCGACAACGAGTTTGCCGGCAGCCACGCCGCATTGGGGCGTGGCTTGCGACCACAATACAATCTGCAAAACGCCAGCACAATCGTGACGTTCGACGCGGACGTATTGGGCAGTCATCCGGCATCGCTACGACACGCTCGCGACTGGTCCGCCGGTCGTCGCAGTGTCGATTCGGGCAGTATGAACCGGCTGTATGCAATGGAACCGAGTCTCACCATCACCGGGGCGGCTGCCGATGTTCGACTGCCGCTGAAACCGACGTTGGTGGAAAAGGGTATCGCCTACGTGGCCTATCGACTTGGCATCCTATCGAACGAACCCAGCGGGTTGAGCGAATCGCAAACCGAAGTGCTCGAGAACGCGGCAGCTGACTTGAAACAAGACGGTGCCTCTGGACTCGTGGTGGTTGGGCCAGCACTCGGTGCTTCATCACATCAGCTCGCCCACGCGATCAACCAGAAACTCGGTGCTGTTAGACACGGCGTTGTCTATACCGAAGAACCACTCTCCAGTGCGAAAGGGTGCGTCGAGCAGATCACGGACTTGAGTGAGCTGCTGCAAGGCAATGTCCTGAACACGCTAGTCATCATCGGTGGCAATCCTGTCTACGACGCCCCCGGCGACGCGAAACTGAATTTGATCTCCGACGACAGCCGACCACTCACCTCGATCCATTTGAGTCTG
>CAXBHV010001499.1:0-2242 GCA_963974855.1 uncultured Rhodopirellula sp.
TAGTGGCACGACGGGACTCGTAGCCTCGTCCACTACAGAGAAAACACTTCACCGGCGTGATTTGTAACAAAACTCGATTGACGAAGCTATTTCCGAACAGTGCTATAGCTGGGGTCAGTTTCCAAACGGCTAGCAAGATTTTATCTATATTAGTGTGTGGGGTTCGAGACGGTGCATGTGACACTTAAATTGGCCATTTAAATGGCCTCGACCGCCGCTCCCACTTTCTTAATTTTACTGAACGCTTTTGCAACGTTCACGAACGAAACAATGACCCAAAATCGAACAAAGATTTTTATGAAACATTTGATTTTTGCACTGATTGGAATTTTTTCCATCACGTCGGTGACGGCGGACGAACGCGGCAAAGCAAGCCCGCGAAACTTTGTCTTTATTCTGGTTGATGATCTCGGTTGCAAAGATCTCGGTTACGAAGGCAGCACGTTTCATGAAACGCCGCACATCGACGCGCTCGCTGCTTCGGGGATGCGGTTTGACCACGGTTACGCTGCGTGCCAGGTCTGTAGTCCGTCGCGAGCCAGTATCATGCTCGGCAAGGCCACACCACGCCACGGTATTACGGATTGGATTGGTGCGGCCAGTGGGATGAAGTGGAATCGTGATGACCGAGTCCTGCCCGCTGAATACGTTCACTCTCTTCCTAAGGACGACACGACGCTTGCCGAAGCGTTTCGCGAGGGAGGATACACCACGTTCTTCGCGGGTAAGTGGCATCTCGGTACCGAAGGTTCGTGGCCCGAAGACCACGGGTTTATGATCAATAAGGGAGGTTGGGATGTGGGCAGTCCCAAAGGGGGCTACTTTGCTCCGTGGATTAATCCCCGTTTAGAAAGCGGACCGAATGGAGAGTCGTTGACGCTAAGACTCGCCAATGAAACCGCCTCGTTCATTGAGTCGAGCAAAGACAAGCCGTTCTTGGCCTACCTGTCGTTCTATACCGTTCATGGTCCGATCCAAACCACAGAAGAGCTTTGCAATAAATACCGCGATAAAGCTGTTTCATTAGGGCTGACGAAAAATGACAAGCGATTTGAACTGCGTCGCCGGTTGCCTGTTCGCCAGGTCCAGGACAACCCGATTTATGCCGGCATGGTCGAGACGCTCGACAACGCTGTCGGAATTGTGATGGACAAATTAATGGAAACCGGACTCGACAAGAATACAGTGGTAATCTTCACGTCGGACAACGGCGGTGTTTCCTCGGGCGATTCATTCTCGACGAGTCTGTTGCCGTTTCGTGGGGGCAAGGGAATGCAATGGGAAGGTGGCATTCGTGAGCCGTACATTATCCATGTGCCTGGCATGACCGAGTCGGGTTCATCTAGCGATGTGCCGGCGATTGGAATGGACTTTTATCCGACGATGTTAGAATTGGCCGGGTTGCCTCAACGACCGCAGCAGCATGTCGATGGCGTCAGTCTGGTTCCAGTATTGAAAGGGGACGCGATTGCGGAGCGGGACCTGTATTGGCATTACCCACACTATGGCAATCAGGGCGGCGAGCCCTCGTCGATTATACGCAGTCATGACTGGAAAATGATTCATTACTACGAAGACGGTCGCAACGAGTTGTACAACCTGACGGATGATCTCAGTGAACAGACCGATGTTGCAATGCAGCACCCCGAGCGAGTAGCCGAGATGAAGAAGCGACTTGACGCATGGTTGACGGAGACCGGTGCAAAGATTCCACAACCCGATCCGCGATTTAATCAAACCAAGTTCGACGCCCGGATGAAAAAAGTGCGGGACGTGCAGATGCCGAAACTCGAAAAACAACACGCGGATTATCTGGACAAAAGCAAAAATCCAAGTCCCGATTGGTGGGGAAGTGCAAAGGATTAGATCGGTAATGCAATCGCGTCGGGTTGGGATGGTGATTGATCAGTTCAAGTAGGGCCGGTGCCCAACGGCCGTCCTCGACGGCTCGATGGAGTCGGCCCAATTCCATCTACTTTGACACTAATCGGGTGGTTTTTGTAGCGGTGCGAGCCGCCCGGCTAACTTAGAACGTTTTACTCACCTCAGCCGGACGGCTCGCGCCGTTCCGCTACCAATGTAGAGGGCATTGGGAATCGGCCGGTAGGAACCGGCCCCACGCTAGAGTACAGCTAACGCGTAAGTTGTAGCCATCCTTACGACGTCGCAGCGTGCGCCTTCGCGGCGGCCTCTTGCTTTGCGACACGATGGTCGTGCTTGTCACGCACGATCAGCACGCTGC
>CAXBHV010001500.1:0-2233 GCA_963974855.1 uncultured Rhodopirellula sp.
CACGATCACCATGCCCACCAGACCTTTGCCATTGCCCTCTTGGACGGCCGGCCCCGAAAGCATCGTATACATCGACAGGATTTGGAACCCCGTAAATACAATGGCTAGCACCGCACTCAGCCCAATTAAAGCCGCCGTCGATTCACGACGTTCGCGGCGAATCATCCTGGTGGCAAAATGCACCAAGACGCTGATGCCTAGCAAACACAATGTGCTGACCAGAAACGTCATCGGAATCGGTAACGCCGACAACGGGTCACCACGACGCGAGTAGGCGTAGAAGCCGTAAAGCAAAATGCTGGCAAGAAAAAAAACGCACAACGAACCAAGAAACAACCATCCGCCCTGTTGGAAGCGTCGGTCGGTTGGTAAGCGGTCGATGGGGGGCAGTGTCGCGCGGGTCGGCATCAGAAATCTTGCGGTGGGAATTTCACGGTAGTGTAATCCAGTGACCGAAAAATTATTAGGGGCGCCACAGCGTGACAACCGGGCGTTTGCACTGCGAACGAATGCCTACTGCAGCAGCAAGACAAACCCCGCCACGGCGGCGGCTTGCAACGTGACACCCCGGGGTTCAAGCGGAAACGGATTGATTCGCTTCGGCATCACTTCACAAGATTGGCAGTCGCCCGGTGAGCCAACGCATTGTCCCGCTGGCGTCGCGGCCAAGTGATAGGGCAGCGTTTTGACGTTGTACAAAAATTCCATTCCTGAAACCGCGTTTTGCAAACAACCGTAATGATTTCCGCATCGCTCCAAGTTCCGCTGCTCGAAATACAGCGGATGATGCGAAAATCCGGCGGTGTAGCGGTCGGGCTGTGGAACGATCGCTCCGGTGGCCATGATGACCATCGAGGACATTTCGCGTTGTTTGGCTGCTTGATTCACCGGGACTCGTCCGCTTGGAAAAGGGCCCTGGACCTCAATTCCCGAGATCGGCTTCATCAGCATTTCCAATTCGCTTTTGCGGAGCTTGTCGGCGGCGACGTCGTCCTGATCGACCGGTTCTTCGCCATTGCCTCCGCTGCCGAGCAAATCGTCCGTTGCGTCCTGCGTGCGAGACGCCAAAGTAAATCCATCAGCGAATGGTGGCACAAATGTCGAGGCGGATTCGTCACGGGCGTGATCGTGTCGCGTTGGATGCTGGCTCCAAAACTCATCTTGCATATCCGCAGCTCGCTGTACGACCCCCGAAAAGAGTGCGATCGAGGGCGCGACTTGAATCAACTCCTCTTCAGCGGGGTTTTCATCGCGAGAGGTGCCTGCAGGGGAATCTTGGCTGACTTCGCTTGTCCAGCTCGGAGCTTGGGCTGAAAGCGTCGAGATGAAGCCAAAACAGGCAATTCCGACCGCCACGCACCCCATTGGGCAACGCAGTGAAGTATTTTTACGCCGTGTTTTATGGTGTTTTAAAGTAGCGGAAGTCGTCAAGACTTTCGTTGCACAAACCCAATTCCCGAAACTCTTGACGAGTTTCGCTACGAAATGCTTCACAGCCCGTGTTTTATGGTGTTTTAACGTGGCGGAAGTCGTCAAGACCTTCGTTGGACGAAACCAATCCCCGAAACTCTTGACGAGTTCCGCTACGAAATGCTTCACAGCCCGCGTTTTATGGTGTTTTAACGTGGCGGAAGTCGTCAAGACTTTCGTTGCACGAAGCCAATTCTCGAAACTCTTGACGAGTTTCGCTACGAAAAGCTTCACAGCCCGTGTTTTATGGTGTTTTAACGTAGCGGAAGTCGTCAAGACTTTCGTTGAACGAAACCAATTCCCGAAACTCTTGACGAGTTCCGCTACGAAATGCTTCACAGCGCACCCCACTGAGGCGGCGGACCAGCGAGTTTGAGCGTGAATTTTGGTGCGTGTTACCATCAATCGCGGCTTACAGAGGGGAACGGCTGGCTCGGGAACGACGTCTTATCATTGATCGGACCCTGACAATCCGGATGCCCAGCAGGACCGCAAACCGCGTTATCTTCGCCAAAACCCCCAAAGTCGCCCTATTTTAACAAGGCAGCGGCGGGGGCAATCTGTAACCGTTATTCGATTCTTGAGCCTGATTTGTTTCGAATAAAATACCGGGTCGACTATGATGGAACCACGCCATCAGGGCCGCCGTTTCGACGTCCGTTTGCCGTCAATAGAACGTTGTTAGGTGCGTCGGCTAGCTCGCTAGTGCTACATCTAGCCTGAATTTTGGGGTAGTGGACGAGGCAATGAGTCTTGCCACCGG
>CAXBHV010001501.1:0-2231 GCA_963974855.1 uncultured Rhodopirellula sp.
TTTCTTTGGCGGTCGCTTCTCCAGCCCCCGTTTTGACTAATTGCACGATGCCTTCGCGGTCAATCAAGACGACATGCGGAATGCCCCGCACCCCATATTCGCTCGACATCTCGCTCTCTTTGGGGGTCACCAGCACAGGATGCTGCAAATTGTGATGCTCCAAAAACCTCGCAATCGCAAATCGCTCGGTTGGCGGTGGCACTTCGTCCTTGGATCGTGATGCCTGCGATTTTTCCGCGTCCCAGTCAAAATTGTAATACTGAGTCACTCCGACAATCTCGAATCCTTGCTCCGCGAATTCTTCACGCCACTGGCGCAGATGCGGAAAGGTGGCGATACACGGGCCGCACCACATCGCCCAGAAATCTAACAGCACCACCTTGCCTTTGAGTGATTCCTGTGTCGTCTGCGACGTATCGACCCAGGCGTCGATGTCCCATTCTGTCGCCGCTTTGCCAATCAAAGTGTTGACCGGTTTCACCGCGGATAGGCGTTCGTTATGCAAATCGAGGCGACGAAGAATGGCACGAACCGATGCGTTTCGTACCGCCAACGAGTTCAGCTTGTCCGTGACCTCTTTGATCCGCTTGGTCATTGCATCGGGATCATCTTGTCGCCACTGAGTAATCAGCAAGTACTGCGTTTCGGCATAGTCGTTCTGGATCGCTGCGGATGCCGGGTAGGTGTCCATCGCCGACGTGACGGTTTCGTCCAGCAGCGTGATGAATTTTTCACGCCACGTGTCGTTCTCACGATCCGCCGTCGTCAGACTGCGCAACATGCGAATCAACGCGAGCATCGTTTCCTCGTCGGCTTGTTCTGATTCGTTCGCAGCAGCAAGCTTTTCTAACACCGATTGGACGATCGCATCGGCGTCATCCTGCTGGTCGTCTGCGGCCAGGAAATGAGCCTTCAAGACGACCAACTGGGAAAGCGGTAACAGAGGAGTTTGTTGATCCTGTAACGCAGGGGAACTCAACGCTTTGATGCCACGATCGACCGCGGATTCCAGCGTTTCGTCATCTCCCGATAGCCGCGTCACATCTTGAATACTTTGCACCGTCATCCAGATGCCGAATTGATTCGCGGGTTTCTCGCTATGTGTGCACTGAAATTCGAGCAGTTTTTGGAACTGGGCGGTCGCTTCTTTGTACTGTTTCTGCTGGATGAATCGGGTCGCAACCGTGTGACGAAGGACATTCAAATCCTCGGAATCGGGATCCTTTGCAATCTGTGATTCCAAGTATTGAGCCGCGTCGGCAAGGTTCTCGTCCATCCGCTCGCGCAGATCACTGAGCTGCTGACGAAACGTGTCGATCGGGGGCGTCTCATCCGCATGCCCGCACTTGAAAAAGACAAAACCCAGGGCAAGTGCGATCGTGATCGCGGTGATTTTTGCAGTCGTTTTGGGAAACGGCATCATCTGCGGTCCTTGTTCCAGCGTGTCAGTTGAATTTTCCTGGTTCGATCGAGTCCGTGACTATGATAACGGTCTGGTGCGGTGGAAATCAGACGGTTCAAGTATATTTCAGCTTCCCCACCCATTTTTCCTGGCATCCGCAGCTATCTAAGCACAACTAACAATCTAAGCACGCACAGTTAGGACGTGCCCCGTTGGGCATCGTGACTCGATGCATTATCGTGTTGTGACGCGTTGCGTGACAACACGCGGAAAGGCAATGAACGAATCATGCCTTTGTTTCTTTCAACCTGTTCGAGCGATCCCGATGCACGAGAAGCACAAACCGTTGCCGATACCTCCGGCAGCGGAACACGATCCAAAAGCGATCGAAATGTTTCGCGGATGGATTGCCGAAGGTGCCCTGCACTGCGAGGTGAACGTGGGGCATTGGCACAAGGGGACCGATACCGACGAACGACAAGCATGGGGCGTGATCTTGGCCGATCTTGCTCGCCAGATCGCCAAATCACTCGAAGAAACCACGGGGCTAGATCAAAGCATTTCGTTGCAGCGGATGCTGCAATCATTTACCGCCGATTTCGAAAGCCCCGAAACGGATGATCCAGCGACGGACGATCCAGAGACGGTGGACGATTCGGACACCGTAGATGAATCCGACAAATCCTAGTGGTTTGTTAGGGCATAAAACGAGAGGGGACGGTAGCGGAAGTCGTCAAGACTTTCGATTTGCTGCAAGTACTTCCCGCAACTATTGTGAGCCGTGGGCCGTAAGGCACCGGGTAATGCGCGGGACCCGGCCGCTCACGCG
>CAXBHV010001502.1:0-2231 GCA_963974855.1 uncultured Rhodopirellula sp.
TCACGCACATAGCGATCAAGAAGGCGATCCTCATTCGCCTCACGAAGGTGGTTTGTGGTCACACATCACGTGGCTTGCGTTCCACACTCACAACGGCGATCGCACCGCCTACCTGCAACGTTGGGTCCCCGACTTGTACAAGCAACGCGGCATGCGAATTTTGGACATGTTGTTTTTGCCACTTCACATTGGCGTGGGCTGTGCGTTGTACGGCATCGGCTACGCAATTGGCGGGAACGATTTCGGACTTTCCCTACTGATTTGGGGTATGTTCGTTCGTCTCGTCGGTGTTCTGCACGCGACTTGGATGGTCAACAGTGCATCGCACATGTGGGGCTATAAGAACTACGAAACCACCGACGATAGCCGCAACAACTGGATCGTTGCGATCGTGGCTTACGGCGAAGGTTGGCACAACAACCACCACGCCTACCCACGCATGGCCAAGCACGGTCACAAATGGTGGGAATTCGACATTACTTGGCAAGCGATTCGCTTGCTGCGAGCCTGCGGTTTGGTTTGGGACGTGGTCGATTATCGAACCGTCGCTGAAAAGCAAGCGGGTGAGAGTGCTCCGACTACCGCAGCGTAACCTCAACGCAGCGATACGACTTTAAAATTCAAAACGCCGCTTGCACCAACGTGCCAGCGGCGTTTTTTTTGTTGAGCGAGCCGACGGCGATATCGCTAAAACAAATAAGTAACGTCCGGCTCTCGGGTTCCCAGGCAGAGCTTAACGCGGTGAAGCATTTGGAGGCGGCACGTTACGGCATTTGCGTTTCGTACCTACGTTCGTTAGAGCGTGGATTGTTAACGCCCAATACGAATCACCACCTTCTGGCGCGAAGGTAGCTACGAGCGAATGCTCACAGCGTTGGGTAAAACCTGGAAACGAGGGTTTCAGAGCAGATGGCGCTTCCGGTGTTGAGCTCTAGGATTTGCGGGACGTCAAAAACGCAACGACGACGCCTGCGATCAAACCACCCAGGTGGGCACCATTAGCGATCGGGCCAAACATCCCGGTCATACACAGTACCAACCATGCCAACATCAGCATCACGTTGCCTTGGGACATGCGAATCGGGTACGACAAATCCATCTGCGGGCGAATCCACAAATAGCCGAATAGACCGTAAACGGCCCCCGACGCTCCGATCGCGAACGGCGACCCTGCGACCGCCTGCAGAATTGGTGGCAGTGATTCTGCGCCGGGCAGCGAGACTTGCAGCATCATGCCAGCTAGCTGGCTGATGACTAGCAAAATGACGAGAAAGATCGAACCGTGTAGACGCTCGATTGCCGAACCTAGCAGAAAGATCCAAATCATATTGAACGCGAGATGCAATGGATCCCCGTGCAAAAATAGCGGCGTAATAAACCGCCAAACTTCTCCCTTGCGTACCGAGGCAAACCAATCGCCGTCGCTCTCGTTGTAGTCACGACGATCCACGAATGACAAGGCGTAGTCGATCGACTGCTGTGACGTCAATTTGCTTTGATCGAGCGATTGCAGTGGCTGTCCAAATCCGCCGAATAAGCTGGCGATTACCGACAACACGATCACACCGATAACAACGGGAATGCGTTGCTGGCGACCAGGCATGCCGGGACCCCCGAGCCCTCCCATCGACGCGCCCCGAGACGCCGGCATCGTTCGCTGTAACTTGCGTTGCTCGGCGACTTTACGTTGCTGATGGTTCACTCGCTCGTTGCGAATCGCATCCGCCTTGCTTTTGACTTTGTACGACTCGGATTCCGGTGATTGCTCAAACAAGACGAACTGTTTGCGAGCTTCCTCGACATCTTTTTCTTCTCGAATCCAAATATCCCAGCGTGGGCTATCAGGGTCCCCGTCGGAGTCCGCCGCAGCATCGATCGACAGCGTGACGAGATAATCACAGAACCGATGAGCAAGAGTTTCGTTATCAAGGCTGCCGATTCGCCGCATCAGTTCAAAGCCATGTTCAATTGAGTACAGAATGTTAGCGACCGCGTGGTCGTAAAGAGTATTAGCAGAGGGCTAGTTGTAAGCGGAAAAGCCGCAAAACGCACTCCCACAGGATCAAATCGGCCGAGCTGCGAAACGATGAATGTCGAACAAGCGGCACCGAGAAGGGCTCAAACCGACTTCTGTTTCCGCTGAGCTTCAATTTCCTCAAACGTGTACAAGCGTCCGGTTCCAGACCCAGGACAGACGCTGCAAGCCTCTTTCCAGTCCTTCTTTCGCTCCA
>CAXBHV010001503.1:0-2228 GCA_963974855.1 uncultured Rhodopirellula sp.
GCGCTGGTGTATAGCCTTTAGGCGATTCATTTATTGGGTCCGAAGAGATGGCCACAGCCTGGACACCAATACATCGGCGGACAGACGCACGTCCTTCGATAAATTGCTGCTTGCTCTTGCTTCGCTCATTCATTGGCGGTGGCAGTCGTTGACGTCTATCGTCAATAACTTTGGTAGCAACCGCGAATGCGACAAATTTCTAACTGCCGACTCCGTTATTCTTCGATGCACATTTCCACAGGCATCTCGCGCTCGAGTTTGGCGATCTTGCGACGAACTGCTTTCGCTTCCTTCTCAAGCTCATCGAGCTGCGCGTTTAACTTCACCAGCGATCGTTCAGGCGATGGCCGCAGGACTCGTTCGAGCATGTCTAAAAGCACCAACGCACGCACCGCCTTCAGTGCCGTACCTCGCAAACGATACATCCGGGCGACTTGGTTGATCTGAGACAATCGCACCATCTTGGTGATTCCGGTGGCTCGCAGAAACTGCAGCGAACGCAGAAACGAAACCAACGGTAATAAAATGATTGCCAGATCCAACC
The DNA here is from genome assembly GCA_963974855.1 of uncultured Rhodopirellula sp. GTDB lineage: Bacteria > Planctomycetota > Planctomycetia > Pirellulales > Pirellulaceae > Novipirellula. The sequence continues at coordinate 545 of CAXBHV010001503.1, forward strand.
AATGCGTTTTACAGTACGCGATTTTCTTTTCTGCTACCGAAACCATCAGGATAAACTCGGCGGCAAAACAAAACCAAATTGCGCCGGTGCTGAAGTGCAATGCAAACCGCAGCCAACCGTATTGGGCGACTTGGTTTTTCAGCAGCAATTCGATCAGCAACACTGGCATGATCAGCAAAGCGATCCAGATCATCGGCAAACTGAAGTACCGTTCCAATCGCCGACGCAGCCGAGCATCCGCCTTGCGCCACCCCATGGTCGGTAGCCAAATACGGTTTCCCATCTCAGCACTGCGTGCGCACATTCGCAATGAAGGGCAAATGCAAAACACAAACGAGTAGAAATGTGTCCAGCGGGACTCGGCGTCCCAGGGCCGGGTGTACCAATGGTAGATCGATTCGACGATCACGATCGGCCAAATCAGCAGCATAAGAGCGATGGCCGCGATTTCGGTACGGCTGATCGGCGGCAACGTGTACGCGATCACCGTCTCGTCGGTGACCGGATCGCGAATCAGGGTTTCCTCTAAATTAGGCACATCGACCCACAGCACCACCAAAACCGATTGGCAGACCAAAAAAGCAAGCGAAATCCAAAACATCGCGGGCGCAGAATGAGCTGCGATCCGGTGAGCGAGGTTGTGGTGTCGGTTGGGCATAGTGTGATTAACGGAATTTGAGTGTTTTTTGCTCCACCATAGTAAGGCATCAGCCCACGGATTTCAGGGCGCAAAGGAAATTGGATATCAGCGGTGCGTTCGCTAAGAAAAATCCCCTGCTGCGATATCACTCCACTGGATTCCGAATTTTGCTAGATATTTTCGCAGCCGATCGGCATCATTCGCTTTTTGCTTGGATTGCCGCGAGACTTGAAATAGCTCGCGACCGGCTGCGGAGAGCGATGGGGATTGCGAGCAAACCACGATCACTTCGGCAAGTGCGGCTTGATCAAATCGATCAAGCTGAGCAATTTGAGCCTCATCCAAAACGATTCGCAAAGTCGCGGCATGGCTATCGGGTTTTTCCGAGCCTCGCCAATTAGCCCTCAGCCGCGATATTTCTTCGTCGACCATGTCGGCCGTGATACGTCCGCCCGGCGACAGCGTTGCCATACGTGTGATCGCCGCATTTAGATCACGAAAATTGGCCTTCCAAAGCGTTGATGGATCATGCGCAAACTCAATGAACTTTTTGCGTGCTTCCTTATTGAACGTCACTTTTCGTCCATGAGTCGTGGTGAACTTTTGTAATTCAAACTCGATGTTGGGGTCGATGTCGTCGCGACGCTGCGCCAATCCTGGTAGCGCGAACGACCACAGGTTGATACGCGCAAGAAGGTCTTCACGAAAGTTGCCATTGCCGACTTCTTGATGCAAGTCACGGTTGGTGCCTGCGATCAATTGAAAATCGCTCGATGTCGCCTCGTCGGATCCCACTGCAAGAAATGTCTTCTCTTCGATCGCTCGCAGTAACATCGCTTGTTCGTCGGGCCCCAGTTCGCCAATCTCATCCAAAAACAGCACGCCTTGGTCAGCTGATTTCAGCAATCCAGCACGTGCAGCGGCCGCTCCCGTGAACGCGCCCTTCACGTGACCAAACAATGTTGACATCGCTTGTTCGCCGCGAATCGTGGCACAATTCACCTCGACCAACGGGCCGGCAACTTGTTGACGATGTCGTTTGAG
>CAXBHV010001504.1:0-2227 GCA_963974855.1 uncultured Rhodopirellula sp.
TGCGGATGTTCAATCATGTAACGATACATATCGACAATCCACAGTGCCCCGTCGGGTCCGGTACGAGCCATCACCGGCCGGCACCAACGGTCTTGGCTGGCAAAGAAATCGAAGTCCGACTCAGCCGGATCGCGGTGAAAGTCAAAACTGACGCCTTCGTCGGTGATGATGTTGTGCTGGACCAAGTTATGAAACGGTTCGCATGTGAATGCATGCTGTTGGTTCTCGGCACGCGGGAACAACACGTTGTCGCGGTAGATGATCGCTGAACAAGCCGATGTAAAGCGGCCGGATTGATCAAAGTTGTGGAATCGTTTTTGCAGCTGCGCCGCGGGGTAGACAGGCGGGTTGCTGGGTGTCACCACTTGCCGTTTGGGATCGGGCGGAGCGAAGTGTGGGTTGCGGCGAATGTCTTGATCGGCCAGCACATAGTGCCACAGCGGCAGACTATTTTGCACCCCAAACCAGTTTCCCCAGTCGTCACGATTGCGGCCGTATTGCGAAGGGCCGCTCTGCGGATCGATGTCGCCGCTATCGGGCCGAATGCGAAAGTCGCGACTGCCAATCTGGTGAGCCTGGCCAGTCAGTACGGAGTTAATCTGATTGCCTTTTCCGTAGCCCGAGTGGTGGCTGCCACTGGCACAGTGAACCCAATTGTCCAGCCCCCAGCGCAGACCGTTCACTCGCAACTGCTGATTGCCCTCCAAGAATCCGCTGAAGACACTGCGGCGTATGTCGGCTTTGCCATCACCGGTGCTGTCTTCCAAATACAGGATCTCGGGCGCGGCGGTCACCAGGACGCCGTCCCCCCAAACCAAAATCCCGTTGGGGAAACTGAGCCCTTCGGCGAACAGCGTTGACGAATCATATCGGCCATCATCGTCTCGGTCCTCGAGTACACGGATGCGGCCTCCCGGTTTACCGGCCCCGTCCATACCCAGCGGATAGTCCGCCATTTCAACGACCCACAATTTGCCGTCGAGTCCCCAGTCGATGGCAACGGGGTCTTTCACGAGTGGTTCGCAGGCGACCAACTGGACTTCGAACCCGTCTCGAATGTGAATTTTTTCAAGAGATGCTTCGGCCGTCGTTGGCTCGAGTTCCTGCGACGACTCCGTTTTTGCTTGGGCAATCGGTTTTGTGTCGGCCGAAAGAGTGCGATCGTATACCGCGACCTCGTCGATCATGCCTTGAAAATTTGCGAAGTTATCGTTGCGGCCACCGATCTGGATTTCGGGGCAACCGTCGGGGTAGGTTTTGGCAAGCTGGCCGTCGATTTCAAGTTCGCCGTTTAAGAAAACCTTCACTCGGTTTGCATCGCGGACAAGCACCACGTGGTTCCAGCTATCGGTTCTCAGCACGGTTTCGCCGCTGATTAGTTCGCCGCGTTCGTTGCCGTTGTACAACAGCAACCGCCCCATCGATGCATGTGTGCCACCGATTCCCAGACTATCGCCGGGGGCGCCATGGACGCCGTCGACGCCACGCGTAAACAGGTAACCGGTGACCGCACGGTTGGTGTGGGGCAGTTGATTGCAGAACCAAAATTCGACGCTGTATTGGTCTTTCAAATCAGGAACGCTGGCCAGCATCCGGCCACCCGAAAAATTAGGCTGCAGCGTGCCTGGTTTGCGGGGCCCCGATTTCGGTTCATAATGTCCATCGTGGGCAGCCCGTTCGTCGCCGGCAGCGTTGCGGTTACTGTCATGTAGTCGCCAATAAGCGATCGGCTGCGATATTTGAATTCTCTCGGCGTACTGTTTCAAGGCTTCGGCGTCTGACGGTTTTTCACCACGCACCACGGGTTGCGGCGGAGCCTTGGGAGCTTTCATGTTCGAGGCACGATAGAGGTCAACCGTTTCGTCGGCCGACAACGGTCTTGCGAACAAGGCGATTTCGTCCAGCTTGCCATCGAAGTTGCCAAACGAAAATTCAGTAGACGTGGGGCCGGACATACGCAGCGAAATATCCAGTTCCGGTTGGACGTTGCCGTCTAAATAGATCTTTACGGCGTCGGCATCGCGGACAAGGATCACGTGATGCCAAGCCTTGGTGACAAGAGGCGTCGATCCCAGGTGTTGCTCGGCACCTTCCTGTTCGGTCGTTTCTTGTTTGGCGACTCCGCTGCGAATGGCCAGCACCGGCAGCCCCTCTTTGCGGCTGACAATCGACAACGACTCTTGTGCCTCACCCGACCCACGAGAAAACAAAGTTGCCGACGGATTTT
>CAXBHV010001505.1:0-2225 GCA_963974855.1 uncultured Rhodopirellula sp.
CAGGCTTTAGCCGCCACGTCACTGGTTCCCGTTTTCCGCTTAAAATATCCTTCACAGCGTTGCCTAAAGGGGGCGGTCCTGAGTCACCCCAGCGCGAAGCACAACGCCGCCCTTAAGCCACTTCGCTAGAGGCAACCGCATAGGCCGGAGGCCGGCACACTGAGCGAGGTCGTGGGGCCCGTCCGACTTCTCCGAAGTTGACGCTCGGTCGAGGTGACTCGCGCTGCACGCTGCGTTTTTCAAAACGCAGATAGCTCGGCTAACTCGATCCGAGTGACGTGCGTTTCGGCGAGGCCGTTGTTCTCCTTGCGGTCTCCGGCGCAGTGGCCTAGCAGCATTGCGTCTTTGCTGAACTCGATCGCGGTGTAACAGTACCAACCGTCGGGGTTGTCAAACAGCGTGATCGATTGACGCCAAGTCTTGCCTTCGTCGTCGCTGATGGCGAGCGATAGCGGAGTGCGTTTTCCTCGCAATTCCGCTGCGATGTGCGTGTGGTCATTCCACACGCATATCAACCGATCACTGCCGGGAATACGCTCGATCGTGGCAGGTGACGTGGGGGACAGAAGTGTCGATGGGACGAGTGGCGACCAAGATTCACCGCCATCGGCGGAATGGCTGATCTGTTGACTGCCAGCGTCCGAGCGTACGAACATCATCACGCGACCATCACGAAGTTCGACCACGCCGGGTTCTTGCGCGAGACGCCGTTTGCCGCTGGCCGGGTCGAGCGTTTCCAAAATGGTCTTGCTCGGACGCCACGTGCTGCCTGAATCATCGCTGAGATAACACAGCACACGACCGGCCCAATCAGGCTTTTCCCATTTCGGCGAATTGTGCAGCGCCATCGGCATGACCAAACGTCCATCCTTCAGCTGAATCACGCGATCGTTATTCAATACATAGTAGCCAACCTGCGAATCGGGAATGACTGTCTGCGGCGGACTCCATGTTGCGGCTTCATCAGTGCTGAAGCGAACCACAGGCCGACAATCCTGGAGCGACTCTTTGCTCAGATAGAACATCGCAATGCGTCCATCGGCTAGCCGCAGCAGCGATACGGACATGATGTTGAACCCCGCCTCGTTGTCCAAAATGCGAGTATCCGCAGCGTCCCAGGTTTTGCCTCCGTCGGATGAATACCGACCGGCAAGATGGGCCGAGGCATGATCATCGCCGCCGCCGGTGAAATGCGTATAAACAAACAGCACACGACCATCTTTGAGCTGGATAAAGTCGCCTTCGCTGTTTCGCGGATTCCCTGATGTGGGCGGCAACCGCAGAGTGACCTCAGAACTCAGGGTGGCTTCGTCGGCAAACAAGGAATTCGTGTTTGACACAAACGCCAACAACAGGATCGATCCGAGAGCCAGAAACAAAAACGTAGGGTGGGAGCAACGCATGGTGGGAACCTCGTTCAAAAGGAGATTTTGGGGAGATGGGGCGGGTGGGGAGTTGGGAGTTGGGAGAAAAATTCGACACGTCTCGGTGAACGCCAGCACTGGTTCCCAGGCTCCTGTCGGGCGAGCGAGTATTGAAGTTTACTCGTTTTTCGGCTGCATTGCTTTCCATGCGTCCATCGATCGCCGCAAATTCTCTCGCTGATCTCCCTTGATCCCGTACGCTTGTAGCCCGATGGGGCCTTTATAATCAATTGCGTGCAGTGTCTCGACCAACTGCCCCACATCATACGAGCCACTGCCAAGCGGTTGAATCAAACGAGCCCAACTCATGCTGCGTGTATCCCCTCGGTCGGCTCCGTTGAGAGTGACAAAGGAGAGTCGCGGCACACTACGAGCAAGCAGTTCGCTTGGATCACGCTCGCCTTCGACTTTCAACCAATGGCAAAGATTGAACGTGATTCCTACGTCGTTGCGATCGAGTTTGTCCGCTAATCGAATCGCATCTTCAAACCGTTGCATCCAATAGTTTGTATGAGGATACAACGACACGGATACGTCGCGAGTCGCAGCATATTCGGCGATCTCGCGGAGCTTTGAAACCGCGATGTCATCACCGTCCGCGGACGACAACGCAGCAGCTTGCCCATCCTTGCGGACTTCTGAAACGGCGATCCACAATGCTGAATCGTGTCCTCGAAGTGAATCGATGCAATCGCGAAGCGAATCGGACAACGCCGGCGATCGGTCGTCAAACTTGAGCACCCAATAAACATTGAACAATCTCAGATCGTTCTGTTTAAGCGTCTCGGCCATTTCACCCGC
>CAXBHV010001506.1:0-2221 GCA_963974855.1 uncultured Rhodopirellula sp.
TCGTTTTTGGTTCACCGTTATGCCGCGATCACATTGGTTCATGTCACATTCACCTCGATTCGCTAACTCACTTCGCTACTGCGTTTATTTTTCGCTCGCATTGATTGCTGGTATGTCAGTGGGATGCAGCAACAGCGATACGGCGGATACATCCAAAACCGCCGATGATGCGAAGTTACCGTTTACGCAGCCTGCGGATTCCACGACGGATGCAAATGGGGCGGATCCGGCAGCAGCGGCCGATGATGCCCTGGAAAAGAGCGAGTCACTGGCAACCACATCCCCCGCTGCCATGCCCGATCACCCCACGGCTACGGCCGAGTCCGCGATCGTCGGCGAGGCGGTTCCCGCGGGTGAAGCGATCCCAGTCGGTGCTCCGCAGCCTGACAACCAAGCTCCGAACTTGTTAACGATGGCCGATCCGGCAGCGGCCAGCGAGACGGCCGATCCCAAGCGTCGTCAGTTGCGAGCGAACCTGACTCCCGACGAACTCCATGACTTTTTAGCGGGCGCTGATAGCGACATCCAAGCGATTGCAAGCGGCGCGTCGGGAATCCAAGACCCGAAAGAAGCCTTTGCCGAGATGCGGCGAATTTCTCAAATGAAACTCGAGGCCGCGCGACGTTTGCAAAATCATGCGGACGCCAATGCCGATGCTCGCAGTGAAGGTGCACGCGGCGAACTTCAATCGCTTTCGCATCTGGCCGCGCTCGGTGATTTGAAGTCGGCAATGGAGCTCGAAAAACTTGCCACTGCGAATCTTGATTCGGTTGATCCGCGTTTGGTTACCGACAGCCGATTGGTGTTGATCGGTTTTGCGATCGAGTCGCTACACAACGGCGATGCGGATGCACCGCAACGCATCGTCCAGCTGGTCAATGGTTTAGCGACCTCGGACGCATCGTCGGACATTCCCGCGATGATGGTGATGGGACAAGCTCGTCAAGTGTTGACGCAATTTGATCATGACGCCGAAGCCAAAGTGGTTCGCAATACGATCATTGAACTGTACGCCGACTCGTCCGATCCGCAGATCGCAAAGATGGCGGCTCAATTGGCTGGCAATGTTCAATTCGACGAAATTGATAATTTGCTTCAACTTGCGATCGATGGCGAATCGATCGACACGAACAAGTGGACCGATGCGGTGCAAGCACTGCTCACCGCATCGCCAGACTTACAAACGGTGCAGTACCTTGCGGGTGCGGCACTTCAATTCGAAGGACTCAATCAACAAGACCTTGCCGAGGCAACCTACAACAAGCTTCAAGAACAATTCCCCGACACCACCACCGCGACGGGGCAAGAAGTTCAGCTGGCGATAAGTGCTCGAAAATCGCGTGTCGACGCGATTGGAAAAACGTTTGATCCTGATTTAAAATCAATCGATGGTGGCGAGTTATCGATCGCCGATTATCGCGGCAAAATTGTCTTGATGCCGTTGTGGGCGATGGGGTTCCAGGAATCGTTGCAATTGATTCCACACTTGCAAGATCTCCAGCAGCAATCGCCTGACGATATCGCGATCGTCGGTGTGAACTTGGATCCCGCCGGAGCTCCTGTGGCGGAGTTTGTTCAACAAAACAAATTAGACTTTTCGAGTTATCGAGCCGTATCGTCCGCCACCGCCGAAGTTCCTAATGAGGTCGCGGCAAGATTCGGAATGGTATCGATGCCGTTCCTTGTGGTGTTGGATCAAGAGGGCCGCGTCGCGTCGATTGATTACACGATCGCACAATTACAACAAACACTAAAACGACTTCAGAATTAGCGTGCGTGCGAAAGTCAATACAGAAAAAACTGATTTGCAAATCTTATCAAGCAATGATGGATTCGGAGCGTTCTGAACTACACTGTGTGAATCAATGAGAAGAGCTGTCCGAATCCACTTTGTCGGAAGTCATCTTATGTTGAGGACCTGAGATGCAATTTATTGAACTAACAGGAAAAACTTTGTTGGACGTTGTCAACGAAGGCGAAATCGATCTGAAGCAGATGCACGAATCAGGCGTCAACGGCGATTCGATCTTGCGAATCAATAAGTTCGGCGAGATCGAATTGCGTTCGCGTGACGAGTGGATGTTGGTGGGTGGATTGATCGGCCATTTCGAAGACCGTCTGATCTCGTTAACGGGACTCGATTGGGCCGAATGAGCATGAACGCAATGTCGACATCCGCTCGACCCATTGCTGCAATCGCGACGGACACAACCGGCTGGCG
>CAXBHV010001507.1:0-2221 GCA_963974855.1 uncultured Rhodopirellula sp.
ATGCATCGCCGACGGTGGCCAAGACCAGTGCGATCCGACTTGCCGAATCAGCGGCAATGTTAGCCAACCAACTCAATCGCTCTCGCGAGTCGCTTCGCCGTCAAGAAATGGAATTGGCGGCACGTGCCGCGATCATTCCTGGCGCCGATATCCAATCCAAACTTGCCGACAACATCGAAGCGATTCTTGCGGACGCTTGCGAGGCAACAAACTGTACCGCCGCAGCAATGTACTTGCTCGACGAGGACACTCAAATTCTGAAGACGCGGGCAACGAGTGGGTTGCCCTCAAGTCGACTTGAAGATCCACCGCGTGAATTACGCGGCAGCCGTGGCGATCTTGAAGCAATGGTGCGAGGGGTTGTTACCGTTGACAACTTTGTCGCTGGCGGAATCGATACGTGGAACTGCCCTGAACCCTTCACGGCAGGAATCTGTGCATCGATCCACGACGAAGACGTGCCGATCGGAACGCTTTGGATCTTCAGCGATGACGTTCGCACGTTTGGCAAAGCCGAGGCCGCTATCGGGCGTCTGGCCGCATCGCATCTTGCCGTCGAACTTTCGCGTGCGGCGATGGATCGTCGTCAAAATCCACAGCCCGATAACCAGGATTCCATTCGCGACATTAGCGAATGGCAACACTTGAGCTTGCCAATCGGCAACGACTTGGCTCCAGGTTGGCGGGCAGATGGCATGATTGAATCGCCAAGAGCTTGGGCTACTGGATTCCATAGCTGGGATGTGTTGCCCGATGGAACCTTGATGATGGCGATAGCCGAGTCGGTCGACCGCACTGTTCGCGGCGCAGTTCAAACGGCGGTCGCTCGTGCGGCAATCACCGCCCACGGCAGCTACCGACACAATGCCGCGCAAATGATGCAGCGAATCAATGACACACTTTGGCAAACCAATGCAGGTGACCAATTGATGTCGATGCTGTACATGCACATCGACCCCGAAACAGGTGAAGGAACATTCGCTTCATGCGGTGACATCCTTGCCATGATCAGCAGCCGGTACGGTTACCGTCCGCTTGTCGATGGCCGAAGTGAACCCTTGGGAACCCACATCACTGCGCGTCCGACATCCGATTCATTCGCATTGTTGCCAGGCGAAACATTGCTAGCCTACACGCAAGGCTTGCTTCTCGATGGGGGCACGCAACCCGTCCTGGGAGATCGCTTGCGAGGATGCCTGCAAACCGGAGACAAGAATCCGCTGGCCGCAATCCGCCGCGATTTGATCAACAAACCGCTCGAACACGAGCGGGCTGCGATCACGCTGGTGCGATCCTAACACGGCATTAAGCAGCGTGGCATTAAGCAGCGTGGCATTAAGCAGTGCGGCAGAATAGATTGGGCGGGTGGCGAAAACTCGCGGTGAGTTTCGCCACTCGAACGTCTAACTCCGAAAGACTCTGCGACCGTTGCTACGGCCCCAAGGATCACCGAAGTTCCACGATTCTTTGCGGCCGTCAATCGCGAGCCGTAAAAATAAACGCTGTGAAGCATTTTCCGAGTAGTTACCTTCGCCAGAAGGTGGTGATTTGTATTTGCGTGGCAACCATCCACGCTCTGGCGAGCGTCGCTACGAAACGCAAATACCGTAATCTGCCGCCTCTAAATGCTTCACAGCATTGCGGACAAATGCTCAAAAAACTCTTTGCCGATCTCCTATTGGCTTGCTCCCTTGATTCCCGCTAGGATCGGCTGCCTATCTCGCCCCTGTTCTGATTGAACGGCCTCGAAGTACCAAGGAAGGTCTCGACGTGTCCGCAGCTGAAAAACTTCCCATCGCCTCAGCGTCAACCGAAGATCACGCTTCGCCCCCAGAGACGCTGATCGAGCGCTTACGCGTTTTGCGGGAAATCGTATCGATCGAGGGACATGCGATCCTTTCCGCCGCCAACACGCTTGGTGTCGATGCCGTTCGCGCCGCTGAAATGACAGCGGAATGCGAAGGATGTGTCGTGGTCACCGGCGTAGGAAAAGCCGGACTCGTCGGCAAAAAACTCGTTGCCACGCTTGCTAGCACGGGCACGCCCGCTCACTTCCTGCACCCTGCCGAAGCGGTCCATGGCGATCTTGGACGTGTACGAAACAACGATATCGTTTGGGCGATCTCGAACTCAGGACGCAGCGAAGAAGTGGTCCGCATTGCCCCCCACCTTCGCGAACACTCCGCTGGATTGATAGCAATCACAGCTTCGAGCGATAACC
>CAXBHV010001508.1:0-2219 GCA_963974855.1 uncultured Rhodopirellula sp.
CCAATTTCAAATCTTGTTCGACCTCACGTTGATGCAACGCTTGTTCATGCAGCCTCGCGTTGTTGATCACGACCCCGGCTTGAGCCGCCACACCGCTGAGCAAGTCCGTGTCTTCCTCGCGAAATTGCCCGCGACCTTTTAATGAATCGATTTGCAACGCGCCGAAGGCCTGGCCACTGCCATCGATCAGTGGGGCACAGATCATTGACCGAATCGAAAAATCGGCGATCGATTGGCTACTGTCGAATCGCGTGTCTTCGGAAGCGTCCAGCGACAGAATTGCCTCGCCCGTTTTCATCACTTCACGAATAATCGTGCGACTAATCCGAACTGTTTCGCTCTCATCGCGTGCCTGGCGAGTTTTGACCCAACGCGGAATTAGACTGCCATTGGAGTTCTCCATCACGACGAAGCCGCGGTCGGCAGCCGGAAAGATGTCAAACAAACTGTTCAGGACGTTGGGAAGGACTTCGTCAAGCCCCAGAGCGTTGCTGAGGTTGCTGTTGATTCGCATCAACGCCTCGAGTTTCGCCTCCGGCGTTGCCGACAGTTTCAGTCCCTCACTGCTGCTGCGGAACTCGACTTTGGACGAACTGATTTTCTCGGCATCCGCATCCTCGACCATCATAATGCCGAAGTTCGAACCATCGAACGTCATTTGATTGTGGTCTTGAGCAAACTCAGGCACGGCGTCTTGATGATAGACGAGTTCGACATCACTGATACGAACCCGGTCCCCTTCACGCAGCACCTCAGGCTCCGTCAGCAGTTGTCCATTCAAGAACGTGCCGTTGCGACTGCCGGAGTCCTCGACCAGGAAATCGCCTTCACGATGGACGACTTTGGCGTGGTAGCGACTCACCGCTCCCGCATCGACAACGATATGGCAATCGGGGTGTCGACCGATCACGGTCTCGCCATCCTGCAGACGAAAACGTTCTGCGCTGCCGTCATCTCCGATCGAACTTGTCGACAAGAAAGCCATAAGAAATGCCTCGGATCTAGTGAATCAAAAGGAGGGGCGGGAGACAGGCAATGGGCCCGTCGATCAAGATCGCTGGCGTTTCATCACGGTTCTCCCACACCAGGAGTCGCCGAATTCTCGCTGCGCGCCGCGCCGGAAGCACATTCTATGCCAATTGTGCTCTGACAACAACGAAGGAGCTGGAACACCATCTTGACTGCACGCCGAAAAATGATCCAAATAGGCAAACGAGCCCGAGTAGCGAAGAACACAAATTTGCTTATGATACTCGTGACTTTCACATCGCCTGCGACGCGAAAGCACGAAATCCAAGCCAAGCTGCTTGAACACTGCCCCATAGTGTAATTGGCAACACGACAGATTCTGACTCTGTTATTCTAGGTTCAAGTCCTAGTGGGGCAGCTCCTACCGCAGAAAACACAGGGCTTTTTGATGGTGAACGCGAAAACACCACAAAATCCACCACTTTTGCAGCGTTGTTTGCGAAATGTGTCCACGAACACCTCTTTGAACAGCAATTCGCCGAGCTGCTAGATCGCTTGGCCGCACTTCGCTGCGTTACCAAATGAGGGATGGATTACTCTTAATATCAATTTCTTCGACGTAGGTGGCCGAAAGCGAACATGGCACATCTATGGGGATCGTCCAAAACACCATTTGAATCTAAATTGAGGCCCATTTGAAGGTATTCGAAAAATATCGTTGGTGTTGACAGCCTCGAAGATCCTTAACATCTAATCGCCTGAATCCCAATTTTGATCCTGGGCAGTGGTGTATTTTGTCAGTGCACGCTGTTTTTCCAGGCTTTGCATCGGGCACAGCGACTTCAAGCCGCAGTCAGGCTGCAGCGTTTATCTTGCGACGCATTTCACGAACACGGAAATAGCAATTCGCTCCAAAAGCTTGCACCGTTAACGTCCACTGGCTTACAATCTATCTCGAGATCAATCGACGTTCGATTGAATCCGCCAAGCCCCAAAGCAATCACGCGTGGTCGCACGATATATCCGTCTGTAAAAAGCCGGATATATCGCACTTAGTTATTCCAACTGAGCTTGCATCCGAATTGATGCCTACAGAAAAGCATCTACGTTTTTTCGACGCGACTCCAGGCACATTTTGGGATGCAAATGGCAACGAGGTTGTGATTGATTCAGACGGACGGCCATTCTCACAAGTCGATAAGATGATGAGTCAGAGCACTCAGACATACTATACCTTTCGCGACTTGCTG
>CAXBHV010001509.1:0-2219 GCA_963974855.1 uncultured Rhodopirellula sp.
GAAAATCGAGGCATCGGCGAGTCGTGCATAGATACGCCGCTGAACTTGATGTGAAAGTTCGAGCCGATTCTCGGTGGTCTCCATCCTTTTCTGCAACCAATCGCGGATATTGCGATTGTCGATGTGCATGAATTGGGCGCCGATGCTGCGACAGTAGGTGTTTTGCAGCTTGGTCAGAATGGCGTGCAAAGTGCTGCCGGTGACATTCTCCAAAGCACTGCTATCAAGCGGTCGCTCGAGGTCTTGATCGGAAATACCGTAGAGCTGAGGGCTCAATTCCGGAGAGTCGGATTTCAGGATCCCCAGCGGATCGAGTTGGGCAGCCAGGTGGCCACGAACGCGATATTCACGCACCAATTGGTTGACGCGATCTTGGATCCGCGACATCCAAATGGCTTGGTCGGTGGATTCGTTGCCGGTCGATCCACGTCGGTCCTGAGACGCGGTCGTATTGCCCGATGCGACGTTGCCTGACGTGACGTCCCCGTTCTTTTTGAACGAGGTCTTGTTCGAAACGACAAGAAATTGTTCGAAATATTGACGCCAAGTATCCGAGACACTCGAAGGGTCGCGAACGTACTGGACATACAAGTCGTCGATGTAGTCCAAGCTGTAGCTATTCATATCGGCAAATTCGCCGTCTGGTTGCTGGAGGGCAGGGGAGGGTAGGGCAGGGCATTTTCATCCCCTCAATCCTACCAAAATCCATGATCGTCTCTAACCTTCAGAATTTAGAATATCGTCCGCTAGGTTCCTAGTGGTTGTAAGTGAGTTGTGGGGTAGCCGACCCGAGTTCCTTGCCCTTTTTTTCTGCACTCTTTATTAAAACTCGCCCGAGTTCACGCTTGTGCCCATCAAACAAGCGAAGTCTGGCGGTTTCAAAACGAAAAAACACCCGTTTGATCCCCTGAAAAATGGAGTTGGTTCCAACTTCGTCGACATCGCTGTTCACCAATGTGACGTTCCAGGTGGGGTCTACTCCTTTGGGATTTGCGGTCGGACTGATAAATTCCCACTTCTGAGACCATGAAATAGAGGTCCCAGATTTTTAGTCCGCGAGCCAATTCGTGAATTGATCGAATTGCTCGCAATCGTAATGTCGTTGTGCCCCCCAAATTTTTTTAACATGGCTGTACTGCTCCAACTCCGCGAAGCTCATAAGCGATTCGGCGATCAAATTGTCCTCGAGGGAGCCGATGTGTCGTTTGTCGATGATGTCAAAGTCGGCTTTATCGGCAGAAATGGGGCTGGGAAATCGACCCTGATGCGAGTTTTGCTGGGCGAAGAAGAGCTCGAGCGAGGTGAAATTATCACCCATCCGTCGCTCCGGATCGGTTACCTCCGCCAACATGATCCCTTCCAAGCCGGCGAATCCGCTCTCGACTTTTTAATGCGAGATAGCGGCCAACCCGAGTGGCGATGTGGCGAAGTGGCTGGAGAGTTTGAACTCAAGGGAGCCTATCTTGAGGGCCCCGTGAAGGCACTGTCGGGTGGGTGGCAGACGCGTGTGAAGTTGGCCGCACTGCTGCTGCATGACCCGAACCTGTTGATGCTCGACGAGCCGACGAACTTTTTGGACCTTCGGACTCAAATTCTGCTTGAGCACTTTTTGCGTGCATTCAACAAAGCGGCTTTGATCGTCAGCCACGATCGGGCGTTCCTAAAAGCCACCTGCTCGCAAACCCTCGAGCTTTCGCGTGGCAAGTTGACGATGTTCACCGGCAAAATCGACGCCTACCTCGAATACCGTGAAGAGCGTCGTGAGCATGATCGGCGAGTGAATGCGACCGTGGTCGCAAAACAAAAACAGTTGCAGCGGTTTATCGAGAAAAATCGAGCCAACGCGTCGACCGCTAGCCAAGCCAAAAGCAAGGCGAAGCAACTCGAACGTTTACAGACCACCGAGATCGAACGTGACGAACCCACCGTGCACATGCGAGCGCCGCGGGTCGAGTCCAAGCAGGGCACCGTGTTCCGCTGTACCGAGTTGGCAATCGGGTATCCCGATCACACGGTTGCGGACGGCATTACCCTCGAAATCGAGCATGGGCAACGAGCGGCAATCGTTGGGGATAACGGGCAAGGCAAAACGACGCTGCTGCGTACTTTGGTCAACTCGCTCGAGCCAATCGCGGGGCAGATGAAGTGGGGGCATGGTGTCGAGATTGGAACCTATGCGCAGCATGTTTACACGAGCTTGGATGAGCGGATGACCGTCA
>CAXBHV010001510.1:0-2219 GCA_963974855.1 uncultured Rhodopirellula sp.
GTTGTTGCGAGTCTGCTGGCTGACCTCACGTCAACTCGAAGATTTCGATGAAGATGAACTCGAGGAAATCGTCTGCGGGCATCTTTGGAAATAGAACTTAGAACCATTGGATGCCTACGAGTTGTCTACACAACCCTAATCGTTCTCGACTTGGAAAACGCAGATCGATCCCTCTTCGTATAGACGCTGCCACGATGATCAAGAATATTCTCAATCCGAAGGCCTGGGGACGCTTCTCTGCTCGGCATCTCTGTAATGCCGCAGCGCGACTAGCTCCGAATTATCGGTTTCATGTGCCGCCGGGACACTTCTATTCCCCTCTGCTCGACCTGGAAAGCCTTGACGAGCAAGATTCCGCGTTCGGCGACGATGGGCCGGGCTACTGGCAGCATATCGATTTGCGTCGTGAACAACAATTTGCTTATTACGAAACGCTGCTCAACACGTTGCCCCTGCCCGAATTTCCCGAATCGAAGACAGATTCGCTTCGGTATTACACGGACAACGGCATGTTTTGCTTTTCGGATGCGTTCACATTAGCAAGCGTGATTCAGAAAGAACAACCTCGCAAAATCATCGAAGTCGGCTCCGGTTTCTCGTCCGCGGTCATGCTTGACACGTTGGACAAAACGGAGATGACGACTCAGGTGACATTCATCGAACCTTATCCCGACCGCTTGAACGCACTGCTTCGTGCTCACGACCGTTCACGCTCCAGCACGCTTGAGCAACCGCTGCAGAATGTTCCTCTGACGTTGTTCGACGAACTCGAAAAGCAAGACATCCTGTTCATCGATTCCACTCATGTTGCCAAAGTGGGCAGCGATGTCGCGTTCCTGTTGCTGCGAGTGCTCCCGCGGCTAAAACCAGGTGTGATCATTCACATTCATGACATTTTTTATCCGAACTCGTATCCGATCCAGTGGATACGTGATGGATGGGCCTGGAACGAGTCACTTTTTCTACGTGCGTTTTTGGTCGGCAATCGCGACTATAAAATCATCGCGTTTAATTCGTTTGCCGGGTTTTCATTCCCCGAGCTTTTTGAAAAACCGCTGCCACGATTCCTCGAAGATACCGGTGGAAGCATCTGGCTTAGAAAATCCTAGAACTTTGGCCACTAATGGCGAGTCGGAACCGTTTATTTAAAACGGTTTATTTAAAACGGTTTAGCGTGTAGTACGCTTCCTTGTGCAATAGCGGCAATGCGGATTTGCTGCGAACACCGTCGGCGTGCAGCTCGTGCACGTGGCCGAGTTGCAATCCGTCCACGACGATTCGGACGGTCTTGCCATCGTCCGATACGTTGGCGGATTTGATCGTCGGCGTTGTATGGTCCACTTCGGGGCTGCCGTACTGTTCACGGTACTCGTACGTGTACGTCGTCATCTTGTAGCTATCTAGATTGCTGGCCGAATCGGCATCCACGGGTTCAGTGAACGTCAATTCAAAACCGTCATTGGTCAGCCGCATGTGCTTGATTTCAAATGGTGTTTTACCGGTCCAATCGAGTCGCTCGACCGCAAACGGTCGCCGCCCCACCGAGCCCCAACCGCGATTCGTGCCGCCAACAAACATGGATCCTCGCGGCGACATCTCGACGCCGACGTTGCCCGATGCAAACCCGCGTCGGAACGGAAACGCCGCTCCTTGGTAAAGCCCATCGACCTTTTCTAGATCCACTCGCATCAACGTGCTGTGCGATTGATCGGCGACAAACAATTGTCCTGCGAAGGGACCAAATTTTCCGTCGCTGGTGTCGCAAGCGATCCCCGACGCACTTTTGCCCATCTTGTCATAAGGAAACAAAATCGCAGGCGGTACGAGTTCAGGGATTTTTTTGGATTCCACGTGTAATCGGCTGCCGTCTTCGGGCATCGTCGGTGGTTTTCCCATCACTTCTTCGCACAATTCAAACCATTTCCAACCGCCGGGGTGCCCCATGAAACCGCCAGGACGCAACCATTTCAATCCGCACGTGCCATTCCACGGCCCCTGGTTATCGGTATAGAAGATGTCGCCCTCAAGGTTGGATCCCATGCCGCCTGGCGACCGCACACCACTGCAGAAAGGAACCGTTTCTCCCTCAGGCGTGATCTTCATCGCCCAACCTCGGTAAGGCACCGTGCTACTGAACGATCCCGTCAAACAGAGCGTGACAATCAGGTTCCCGTCCTGATCAAACTTGGACCCAAAGGCGTACTCGTGGTAATCGCTCG
>CAXBHV010001511.1:0-2218 GCA_963974855.1 uncultured Rhodopirellula sp.
TCATTTCGACCTGATCGTGCCGGATGCCTTCAGCAGCGATGCGATTCCCGCTCATCTACTAACGACCGAAGCATTTGAACTTTATCGCACCCGGTTGGCGGCCGAAGGAGTGTTTGCCGTTCATGTGTCTAACAACCATCTCGATCTGGTCCCGTTGGTCCACCGGTTGGCGAAACACGCATCGCTGGAAAGCCGAGTTGTTTACGGAATCGGTGACGATGCGATCAGCGTGCGAAATTCCAGCTGGGTCATTTTGGCGGACGCGGGAAACCCGATCTGGGATCACCCGACGATGGAAACGGCTCGGGCTGCGAGTCCTGAGCAGCTTCGCGACGCGCCGTTGTGGACGGATCAGCACCACAATTTGGTCAGCGTACTGAATTTGTGGTAGTTGCAAGCAAAACTTTTGGGTGTGCAACTTGAGGGTTTGAGAAAAAAATTCTGCATCTTTTCTGGATTGGCTCAAGAAGTCGGAAAAACCGGTATTGCCCGTTGTTTCACGAGTTTGCTAACTTCCGCGGCGTCCCTGGGATTCAGTTTGTGCACCGCACGGTGATCAAATTGACTGGAGTTGCCGCCGTCGATGGACGATGAAACAAATGTTTCCGCCCGATTCGCGCTGACGAAAGTCTCTTTTCGCTACGACGGATTGCATCCTGGGACAAGGATAGCGGCGCTGACGACCGAAGCGGAAACGGTCAAAATCAAGTGATCTCATGGAAGATTTTGCTGGATAGGCCCGGTCATTTCACGCGCTTTCGCATCCATTGAACTAACCCATGGCGACTCATCACTGAGTTACGGGTGGTTTGATGGGAGTCACCAGTCCCAAACGGGAGCAATCAGATTATGCAAATTTTTGGCCCTTTTCGTATGTCCGCCTCGCAAAACGCAGGTGGGGCACAACGAACCCAATCCCCGACCCCCAATCTAGCGACGCCGAAGCAATCCGCATCACCTGTGGATCAACTCGACATCAGCAGTGCGGCGTCGGGCGTCAACCGCCTTGAGGGTGCCATCGCCGGTGGTGGTGAGATCCGCATCGACCGAGTGGCCGACCTTCGTCGCCAAATTGCCAGCGGTAATTACGACACCCCTGAGAAGATGGACGCCGCCTTAGAGCGGATGTTAGACCAGTTCGCATAGCGAAGTGACACTCGCACGACCGATCCCACCGCGGTTTTCACCGATTCGGCGTGGTCAAAGTCGGAAATTTGCGTTAAGACAGTGTTAGGGCATTCAAACAGCTCGCAGAATTGGTGTACTCTTTGAAGAGGACCACCGCGAGCTGTTTCCTCCGTTCGGACGGCGAAATTCGCCCAGCAATGCACCGACGCTACCGCCAATACTTGTCAACGTGTCAGACTCATCATCTCCTTCGCTTCAACCGATTGACGTTTCGCTAACCCCTCAAGAGCGTTTTGAGGAGTATTTGCAGACGCGCGGGCTTCGACAAACCAGCCAACGGAAAACGTTGGTGGATCAAGTCTTTAGCCATCACGACCATTTTGATGCCGACGAACTGATTGACCGCTTGCCTCGCAAAGGGGCCAAGAACTATGTCAGCAGCGCGACGGTCTATCGAACGCTGCGTGAATTTGTCGACGCCGGGCTGCTGAAAAGCTTCCAGCTCGAGGGACGCACGGTCTACGAGCACGATTACGGCTACCCCCAGCACGACCATCTGTACTGCACACGATGTCGTGAACTATTCGAATTTCAGAGCGAGCCGCTCACCAAGCTGCTCGAAGAAGTCGGAGTCGAGCATGGATTCCGCATCTCCGGTCACCGTATGATCATCCACGGCGTGTGTCGCGAATGCAGCAAGAACCGCCGCAAAAAGCGAAAGCAAGACTTGGTTTAAGCAACGTGGCTTTTGTTAGCGGTGCGGCGTGGGGCGTCATGCGTTTTGATCGCGGAGCGATCAACGACATTAATCTTCGCTCGGATCGCACTCGCGGAGCTGTTTCAGAATCGCGCCGAAGACCAATTCATTGGCATCAAAGTCGCGACTCTCGGCTTGGATCTGGATCACAAATCGCTGTCCCGCGATACGCGTGACGATGGTCCGCAGCATGACTAGCAGATCGAGATAATAGAATTTCAGATCGACTGCCAAACCGTTGTCAAAGAAGGTATCGATGGGCAGGATTTCGGATTCCACCTCGTTGTATTCCAGAATGATGGCATCGCGGATCTCGTCGACAAGCTGCTCGTC
>CAXBHV010001512.1:0-2214 GCA_963974855.1 uncultured Rhodopirellula sp.
CTCGCGTTTCACATCCCGAATCTGCATCTGCTCGTGCGGTCCAGGAGAGTCGGTAACGTCATCTTCTAGCTTTTCTAACATCCGGCCGTACTCTTCCAGCAACGGAAAGTACGCATCCAGCAGTGCGTCGATCAAACAATACATAAGATAGTCAGCCGGTTGGCTGCGAATCCGCCCCAGCGATTGTCGAATCCGTTTTCGCACGGGTTCAAAGGAATCGCCCGGGCGTTCTTGGAACGAGATCAATGTATTGCCGCTGAGCACCAAGGAAACCTGTTCTAAGTGAAGCGGAATTCCTTGGTCCGTCATCCTCAGAATGACCACGACGCGGCCTTTGATCGTATCGACCTTGGGTCGCTGGTGAGTGTGAATAATGTCTTCAAGCAGCAGTGGGTGAATCTCAAAACACTCGCCGATCGCTTCGATCGTTTTGTGATCGGCCAGCCCGACGACATTGATCCACTGGGTCCCTTTGTCAACGTCGACGAGAGACGATGCCTCGACCGACTCGTCTTCTTGCAAAGTGGCTTGATCGAAATAGATCCTCTCGACATGGGTGGGAGCCGCGTTCTTGCTTGAACGCAGTTTCCCCGGCACCGAGCCAACTCGTGTACGACGCTGAAAGGGATGGTAGAACCGTTTGCGAAAATTAATTCGCCGCGGGGTAGGTTGTTCAGCTTCATCCACAGAAAATGCCTTCGACGTGCCACACGGTTTTCACCAATGCTATCCGTTTCACAGACTCGATGCGAATGTACGGTGGAATCGAGCCGCGACCATTCCGATTTGCACAACTCGGTGAAGCATTTCCTGGTAGCTACTTTTGCCAGAAGGTGGTGACTCGTAGGGGTCGGCAACTATCGACGCTTGCCCACACTCCGGCGAGCATAGCTACAGAACGCAAATGCCGTAATTTGCCGGCTCGAAATGCTTCACCGCGTTGCGTTTAGCGGCAAACTGTTTGTTGGGTTCGGCAGGTGATCGCCCGACACTAACGTCGTTTTTTGACCAGTTGGCTAATCGCCTTGAACTGTGGATGCAGCGAGGTTCCGACCCACTCAAACATTACCGATTCCACCGTGGTGATCGTCGCTCCGGCCATCTGCATTCGCTCGATCGCGATTTCATGATCGCGGCCATGGCGTGCCGCCACTGCTTCGGCGACAACAAACGGGCGAAACCCTTCGGCGATCAAATCCAAAACGGTTTGCAACACACAAACGTGCGTCTCGATCCCCGTGATCACAATTTGATCGCGGGACTGTTTGGCCCACGATTCGAGTGCGTCACGGCAAACGGTGGCGCTAAATTCTCGTTTCGATTCCGGCGAATCAAAAACATCGTCAAGCGGACGCACCAAACCGCCAAGCCGCTCGGGGTACTGGACCGTGGCCGCGTGTGGCACATCCAACAATTTCGCCGCTTCGACCAACCGCATCGTTTGCTCGACAACGGCGTCACCCGATGGTACGACAGGCACCAGTTTCTCTTGCAGATCAATGACCCACAAAGCACTACGGTCCGCTGACAACCTTAGCGGCGAATGGACGTGCGGCATCTTTAGGAATCGCTTTTCGGCGTTGCGGGCTTGCTAGACTTTGACTCGCTTTTCGAAGCTGCCTTGGTTTCGCTTTTGCTTGAACTGCTTGTCGAAGACTTATCTGCCTTCGCAGCCTTCTTGTATCCGTCGCTACGATAATCGGTTTGATAGAACCCGCTGCCTTTGAACACAATCGCGGCGCCGGCACCGAACAAGCGTTTCAGTTTGTTCTTTTTGCACTCAGGACATTTCTTTACAACCGGATCATTGATCCCTTGAAAGAGCTCCATGGCGTGGCCGCAGGCGTCGCACTCATAATCGTAAGTTGGCATAAGAAAGTTGCCTTAAAAAATGGACCAGGTTAGGAACGTTAAAATGCAAGGGTCGAACGTGATTTCTGCGATCTTAGTTCGCGGATGTTTCACTCGCAGGCCCCGTGCTGACAATGACTTGGCTTGGGCGAATCACGCGGTCATGCATTTGGAATCCACTGACCGCAACATGAGCCACCGTCCCTGAGGCGTGTTCATCGCTCGGCATTTGCGAGATGGCTTCATGATAGTTCGGGTCGAACAATTCACCTGCTGCGGGGATTTCACGAATTTGGTATTTCGCGAGCGTATCATCGAGTTGCTTTGCGACCATCGCAACACCGTCACGCAGCCCATCGGAAT
>CAXBHV010001513.1:0-2214 GCA_963974855.1 uncultured Rhodopirellula sp.
TGCGAACACGGTCACCTGGCCGTCTTCGCATTCGACATCGGTCACGTCGACGTCTGCCATCAATAGGGTTTCGAGCACTTGATCGGCGTTGTCACCCTTGAAGGACAGAATTGCGAGGTGTTCAAACGCATGGGCCACCGATCCTGGGGCTCCAAATTTGGAGCTTGTCTTGGTAAAGCAATTGCGAACATCGGTGATCGTGCGATTGTTGTTGTCCGTCAAGCAATCGATGATGACCGAGCATCCACCGGGGCCAAACCCTTCGTAGCGAGCGGCCACGTAATCTTCGCCACCCACTCCGCTGGCCTTGTCGAGTGCTTTGTCGATCACATGAGCGGGCACTTGATCTTTCTTGGCCTTCTCGATCAAGCTACGTAGCGACGAATTTGCGGCGGGGCCCCCACCGTTTTTCGCCATCACATAGATTTGCTTTCCGTATTTTGAATAAACTTTGGTTTTCTGGGCCGCCGTCTTGGCCATCGACACTTTGCGGACTTCAAAGCTTCTGCCCATTGCGTTTATCTCGTGAATGATTGCGTGGAATGATGGAATTGAGCACGTTTTACTCGCATTTGACTGCCGATGCCCAGATGATTTGTGCCGCCAGGTCGAGAATGATAATGACCATCGAGCAAAACCCTAAGAATATCATTCCAGAAACATCGATGCGGTTCCAGCGGGCTTTATTGAAAGCAAACCGGTTGGGTCTGAAAAAGCTGTCACGAAGAGCGCATTGAGCTTGGCTCAACCTGCGGCACTGGTATAGAAATGCCTCGAAATCAAAACGCCGAACCCAATCGAGTTCGACGACCAGACAATGCGAGTTTTCGACCATTGCGTCTTGATAACCCATTGATCACGATTTTTTTTCTCGCCACAATACGATTTAAACCAATAACTCTATGCCAAAATCAGAAACGAAGACTGACGTTCCCGCAACAAACGAAGTTGCATTGGAAGAACCAAACTCGCAGCCTGAGGCCGTGGTAAACGAAACGCCTGCGAAAGAAGAAAAGCCCGAAGTAAAGGCCGAAGCAAAGGTCAAGGAGCAGCCGAGCAAACCGTCGGCAAACAAACCTGCTGTGGTAAAGTCAAAACCGTCAAAAGAAACCTCTTCCAAGGCGGTGAAGTCGGATCCCCCCGCGAGTCCTGCGAAAAAGGAAACACCGGCACGGGCCAAAAAAGGGGCGGCGGCAGCGAAAAATGGATCGCGTCTTCCGTCGGAACACCAACTCGAAAACCTAAAGGCCGCGGTGGTGGCGGCTGGCGGTTCGGAAAACTTGCTGCTTATTCTGCAACATGTCGAGGAAGCGGGTGGGAAGGCCGATGTCGAAGAAAGCGTCGAAGCCTACCGCGTGCTAAAGACGGTGTTGGAAGAATAGTGCAGTGGAGCTAATGGGCTCTCGTCCTTCATGAAAACCTGGCAATTTCTGTTCCTCGCATCGATCGTTTTACTGTCGTTACTTCCAAAAACGATGGTCATCGAATCGCTATCGAACGAGGTAAACAGGCCGGCCAAGACCGCAAAAGTGGAATCGCCGCAGCCCGCCCAGGGGTTGCCGTATGAGCTGAAGTCCACGGAAACCATTACATTCGATTCCGTTTTCGCATCGGCGCAGGCAGTACCGCAATTGGATGCGGGATCGAAGTTGGAATCTGGCATTCCATCGCAATTACCGATGTCTGGCTTGATGACATCGCTACCGCTAGCCACGGTTTGGCTTTCGAAACCTTCCGCGTCGTATGACGAACGCCTATTGAACGTTGCTGGTTCGTCGCAATTGCGACTGCTTCCACGCTGGACGGTTTCCCAGACGTTGCGACTACGTCAATCGCCAGCCTCTCTTCTTGCGCTGTGTATTCGATTGCAGGTTTAGTGTTCACACCGGTCCGAACGAGGGCTTGTTTCAGACAGATTGTTTGAATCATCGCATCGGTGTGTCACGTCTTTTTTCTATCTGCAACCTTTCTCGAGCACGACTTGATCCGCAGCCACTGCGATTGTCCTCTGGGCCCATGTGGCTTTCCGAGGGTAAACGTGGAGCGTGCTGGACAGAGCAAAAAATACCATGAGTCGATCCGCGCATCCAAAATCCAAACATCCAAAAGCACGCTTCTTGAAGCATTCGTATCCACAGTCCAAGACATGGTTCGGTCGAATGTCTTTTGGGATTTTACTTAGTTTTTTCCTGGCAACGCCGCTCTTGTTTTATG
>CAXBHV010001514.1:0-2210 GCA_963974855.1 uncultured Rhodopirellula sp.
CTGAAAACGCACTATTCCCGATGGTCGCACGGCAAGGCGAAAACGTAATCCCCAGAATTTTCCCTCATCCACCCGTTGATGCCCGGTTGGTGGTTGCGGACCATACAGCAAATTCCAGGGGAAAATTAGGCCTTTGGCGTTCGCATCAATCGCGATAGTCATTGCCGCGTCATCGTATTGTTCTTCAGCTAACCGGTGACCCATTTTGTAAAGAGACGAATCGTCGCTTGAAAAGAACAGTGTTGCGTATAGATGTCCGCCAACCTGTGCCAACTTCTTGGACGTTTCTTGGTTGAGCGGAAGCGTTCGTTCCCCTGCTTGCCATTTCTCCTTTGCTTCTCTTTTGGCCGCATGGATGCTCTGCTTGAGCACTTCGACATAACAGCGACGAGTTTCCGCATAGAACTCGGCCTCATTTACACCAACGCACCCCCAGTAACCTGTCCTTCCGGCGAATGTAAACAGTTGTATTTGCCCTGCCTTACTTCTGAAGTACAACGTCAAATCTGGTCCGGATATCGGTTCGTCGCTGAAACGAAACCAATCCGTTGCCAGGTACGAATGTTCGAGGGTTTGGTCGCTGGTCGGCCGTTTGTCGCCATCGAGCACTTGGGTTTCGCTCCGGAAAACAGCGATTAGTTCTGAGGGCAGCTTAGAATCGGGTTTGGGGTCAACTAGCCGGCGAACGAAAATGAAGGCCGACGCCTCGCCACAGTCAAAGGCGCGCTGTTTGATCTCCTTGATCTCGAAACACGCTTTGTCACTCTTTCCTGTCGCATCGAGGGTTATTTGTTGCGGTTTGGCAGAGATCCGCATCGTCTCGGACCAAACATTCACTAACAGAGAAATGGGGTAGACAACTGATTCGGGAGGCGTGATTCCTGGGCGATCTCCCTCGTAAGTGATCCCCTCCTCTTCTGTGCTGAACCAGAAATGTAATTGGAGACGCTCATCGACGGCGATGTGTCCAAGACAGCCTCCACCTGGGATGGGGGCGTACTTTTTGTTGGGCAGAATTCGAACATACTCCGCGACCGGAAACCGCCGTTGTGGATTCTCGTTACCAGAGTTTTTTTGATCTGCTGAATCGCCCCTGTGCGTTTCGCTGTCAGGCCCGTCATCAAGCGAGTGAACGGATCGTACATCCTTTGTATTCCCCTTATATGTGTCGCCATAATTAAGCCGCACCTCTTCCACGAGCGGCTGGACCGGTTTGCTCGGGTCGTGACGAATCTTTTGTTGCAACGCTTTAAACTGAGGGCTCAAGTTCATAATGGTCGCCAGCGGCGTTACGTTGAATATGGGCTCGTCCTTGGAATAACGCAAATGTGATGTCGTAGCGCACGTCATCCCGATAACGCTTTGCAGGTCATCTGAGAATATTGGTAGTCCGCCCATCGGCGTAAACATCGTGTCACATACCAAGACAAGCCTCGCCTTACGCGAGTGGTTCACGAACTGGGCATGACAGACATTCCGCAATCGGTATTCGTAGAACGTGAACAGGCTTCCAGTCTTGCCCGCTAAATCGATCGGCAGCGGTTTGCGATGCTGACACGGTTGGTGCAGTCTCAATAATGCAAAATTAATATGACTCTGTGGACTGAACCGCCAATCGATACAGGTGGCGGGCTGTGGCGACTCGTTGGGAAACTGAATTTCGACTTCCTTCTGGGGACTTTCTCTTCCCAACGCGTCGGCCGTGGTTAAGAGCAACGCGGGATGAAAGAGCCACCCCACACCCGTCCGCTTGCTATCGCGAATGATGTCGGCGGTCGCTTGAGAAAGCAATCCGCCAATCGACTGGCTAGGCTTCGCATCCGACATACCCAGTGCCTCACAGCAGAAACGAACGTATGTAGCCGACGATTAAATCGTAAGAAGCTAACCGACAGCGCGGCAGAGAACGAAACCCCGACGCTCCATGGAATCCAACTTACCCGTTCGAGTCGAGAAAAACAAGTAATTGCATTTGATGTGTCTGACCAAACTTTCTGGACAACTTTAAAAAGACGTTTTTGCTTGAGTTGCCCAATATTTCCTCATTTGCCGCTGGGGGCCTGGCCGGCGACGTTCATCAAAGACTCGCTATTCGCGAAGTCCCGTTGTCGATCTCGCCCTTTGATCCGATGTATCGTGGTTAATCGGGGAACTGCTGTGGGGCTACTTCAAATTTCGACCCTGCACGCGTGAAGTTTACCGGACCGGAT
>CAXBHV010001515.1:0-2200 GCA_963974855.1 uncultured Rhodopirellula sp.
GCCGCATGGTCGGACCAATATCTCCAGTCCCCACCCAAGACAGCAGATGGCTGGTTCGCATTGGGTACCCTCAGGGCATCTCAAGACGATCCTGAGACGGCGGTATATTGTTTTTGTGAAGCCGTGATTCAGAATCAAACGGACCAACAAGCCTATGCCTCGCTGAGTATCGAACTTGAGAAACTCAATCTTCTCAGCGAATCGAAACTTGCGACCGATCGAGCCGCATCGATTCGACGAACCCAGTCTATCGGCGATGCGATGGCCGAGTCCGATGTGCGAGACCCAAAGCAGCTTTCCGAATTAGTGCGGCTGCTCGATGAACTGAAACGGCCCTTCGAATCGCTAGCCTGGCAAGCGGTTCAACTTGCGTACATTCAATCGCAACTGTCCGAAACGCAAGCCAAAGAACAAATGACGGCACTCAATGCTCGTCACCGACAGTTGCTGCAGCAACCCAACACCGAGGCTCCACTGGAGTTCGTTGTCTGTGGCGTGGACATCGGGGCACTGCGAGAAAAAGTGAAGTCAAAATTGGATCCCCAAGCCGTCCTGCGATAGCCCAAGACTGGTGGCCCCCCGAACAAATGCCTCTGGCAGTCTTACTCTTCATCCCGTCTGCGCAACTGCATTCGACCGGAGCTAGCCAAAGAAGATTAGGATTAAGAGTATGATTAAGATTAAGAATCAAAATCGAAACCGAACAAAAGTCTTAGCCAGTGCGATGTCCCTCGGCCTTTTTTGCATGAAACACGACGTCGCGGAAATCGCGTTACTTGCCGATCACATGCACGTTCGTAATCGTGACGTCGCGAATGAATTCCGCTCCCGCCTGGATCGTCACCGCTTCACCCGCTGATCCGTGTCGGATCAGATTGCTGAGGATCGAGTCGGAGAGCGATCCCCCGACTAGGATCGTGTGCTGTGACTGGCTGGTCACGTTACTCACCATGATGCGGCAAGTGTCACCCAGTGGTGCCACACCGCCGCCGTAATGATGGTCCCCGATCTTCACTGCAGCTTTGCACGTCAAGTCGCCGGGCGATGTGTCGATCAAGCCATCCACGATAATGTCGTGCATTTTGACTCCTGAAGTATTCAGCAACCTGACGATGTGGTGTCGGCCCGCGCAGTAGCCTTTCACGTTTTTGATGATAATGTGCCGGATATCGTCCAGTCCGTCGCCACGGTCGTCGCCAGTACTGACCATTGTCGTAGCAAGACAGCCCGCCGGTCGGTCGCTGCGTGGAATGGCCGTCAGGGCGACGAGGTCGTCTCCGGTGTAGCCCGTGACATTGTCGATCAGGATATCGTGGCATCCCATGCGTAGATCGACTCCGTCTTGGTTGAGAATCGTTTGCCGAGTGTCGTCGATCATCTTGTATCCACGTGATGCGAAGTCTAGGTCTCGCAGCGTGCCGTGAGCACAGCGTTCGAGCGAAATCGCCCAACAATGAGAATCCTTAATCGTGATGTTCTCGATACGAAAATGCTCAACGAAGGCCAGCAGAATCCCAATATTCCGCCAATCGCCGAGTTGGCTTTCCCCTTGAACACCTGCATCGGTGCCGTAGGTTTTGGTGCCGAGCGTCTTGCCGCTGTCGCCGGATGCACGGGGGCGATCGGCACCTTCGAGCACGGCGTGGCCGATTCCGCGAATGTGGATGTTCCGTAGCGGCTCAATGTCGGTGATCCCCAACCCACAGTTCACGCTCCGCATGAAGTTGTCCCGACAACGATCGGACAGCTTGATGTGACAATTGTCCAACTCAAGCGTTGTATTACTGTGCAGTAAGATCGCTGAATCGAGCAACCAGATATCTCGTCGCTGTCCGTCGCCGAGGTTGACTCGTGGGATGACCACTCGACAACCAGCGTCTGCGGCGGCCTCGATCGCCTGGTTGATCCGCTCGACGTCCGTACCCGCGAATTCGTTGGGGGTGATGAAGTCACGCGCTGTGGATTCGCTGTTGCCATGATCAGGCGGCGAGGCCGACGCCAACGACCATCCCAAAGTACACAACATCAGCACCGGCAAGCCAGTCTTCCACCAATACCCACTAGCAGTCCCGTTCATGCCCTAACCTCATCTTGTTCCATCTTCTTCGCTTGATAACAAACCGAGTAGCCACGTTCGCTAGAACGTGGACTCCACCGTCTGGGGGCGGTAGCTAGTGTCTGTCATAAAACCTCGAGGCGG
>CAXBHV010001516.1:0-2197 GCA_963974855.1 uncultured Rhodopirellula sp.
AGAACGCTGTCGCTTGCGTCCCCACGAGTGAACACTCCCCCGTCGATCATCAGCTCGGCCGGGGCCAAACGCAGTCCGCCTTCCTGCTTGAGCGCTCCGTGACACGAAAAGCACCGTGTTTTGAACAACGGTTTGATTTTCGCTTGGTAATCGTCTAGCGAGTCAGCGTAGACTCCCATCGTGGGAAGCAAACTGCTGCACGAAACGGCCGCCAAAAAGCGAAGGCCATTAATCACGCTGATTGGCGTGATGCGATTGCGGTGAATTTGTCTATAGCGGGCAAGGAAACGCATCATGCTTGATTACCTCCGATTGCCGCTTGCTTGCGACTGGCGTTCACGGTCTGGGCGATCTGGCTAAACACCGGGTGATGGTCACGGATATGGTGCGACAAATCCTTGCGTGCCTTGTCCCAGTTCTGCTCGAGAAGGGCGGTCAAGATCTCGCGATGTTGCCGTGCCGTTTCAAGTGCAGTTGATCGATCACGATCTTCCCACTCAAACAGCAATCGGTAGTAACGTCCCTGCCGCTCAAAAAACTCGCGGATGTAAACATTCTGCGATGATTCAATCAAATACGAGTGCAACGACTCGTCGATCCGCGGAGGTGCGTTGTGTGCCGAGGAAGGCTGTGTGTTGGCCTCCAACATTTGCAGCAATTCGGATT
Organism: uncultured Rhodopirellula sp.; assembly: GCA_963974855.1. Taxonomy (GTDB): domain Bacteria; phylum Planctomycetota; class Planctomycetia; order Pirellulales; family Pirellulaceae; genus Novipirellula. The sequence goes on from CAXBHV010001516.1 coordinate 667, forward strand.
CACAAAGCTGCTTGTGAGACAAATCGAGTGCCTTCAACTCCAACACTTCGCGAACGTCGATGAACGCGTCGAGATCACTTTGCCGAAACGGGCGCAGTTGCCATCCGTGACGTGGGATATGATTGAGCATCCCCTCGCCCGCCAGCCGATGAAAGACATGGCGGATTGCCGATCGGCTGACACCATACTTCTCGGCCGTCGCCTCCTCGCGAAGATAGATCGCCTCGCCCTGCAAACTCTGATGCACCAAGTCGTCGACGATGCGGTCGTAAGGATCTTGCGGTGGTTCCGGTAACGATGTCGGGGCGGACTCCGCTGCCTTCGCATCGGCGGCACTAACTTTGGGCAACTTCGCGGGCGTCAACCGGCGGTTGGATCCTTTATTAAGCAACCCTTCTTCTACTAGCTCGGCGATCGCATGACGCACCGGAGTGAAGCTGACGTCGTAATGGTGCGCTAAGGCGTCCAGCGTCAACGACGCCGGCAACGCACGCCCCGAGCGAAGCCGGGCGGCTAAATCGTTCTTGATGTAGGTCGAAATACTACTCATACAGACAAACATACTTGTCTTTGTCGACAAAAACAAGTAACATTGTCACCAAAAGCAAAAAAGACAGATTTGAAGCTGCGATTTTTCTAGTCGTCAGCAACGTTTCCCGCGAAATTTGGGCACTTTTTTGTGACCGACACTATTGGGTTCCCGGGCTCCAGCTCAACGCCGTGAACGATTTTTCTTAACGCCTTCGTGCTACTTTGGCGTAGCAGAAGTCGTCAAGACTTTCATCCCACAGCAAAATACGTCGAAACTCTTGACGAGTTCTGCTACCCCCCAGCCATTCACACCCCACGAGATACGAATCACGCATGAAAATTACCGCCATCGAAGCCGTCGTGTGTCATGCGAGGATGCGAAACTGGGTGTTTGTCAAAGTCATCACCGATCAACCGGGATTGTTCGGCTGGGGCGAAGCGACGCTCGAGTGGCACACGCGAAGCATCGTCGGCGCGATCGAAGATCTGGCGGAATTGATCGTCGGCGAAGACCCAAGCCGCGTCGAACACCTTTGGCAAATGATGTGGCGACAACATTTCTGGCATGGCAACGGTGTCGTTCGATCGACCGCGATCGCCGGAATTGATTTGGCGTTATGGGATATCGTTGGCAAAATTCACAACGTACCGGTGCACAAGTTATGGGGCGGCCCCGTGCGTGATTACGTGCGGTTGTACTGTCATCTGGGTGGCGGCAACCTCGACCATTTCTATAACACTCCCGTCGACAACGCCAAACAGTTCGCCGACTTGGCCTCGCAAGCGGTCGCCGATGGGTTCACCGCGTTTAAGTCGATGGCGGTTCCTCCGACGATGCCAGTCGAAGGAATGAAGTCGATCAAGGCGGCCACCGCCTGTGTCGCCGCAATGCGTGACGCGGTCGGCGATGACATCGACATCATGGTCGATTGCCATGCACGCCCTTCACCCGCGATGGGGATGCAGTTCGCCAAGGCACTCGATCCCTATGGACTCTATT
>CAXBHV010001517.1:0-2187 GCA_963974855.1 uncultured Rhodopirellula sp.
CGCCAAAGTGTCACGATCAGCAGCACGCCCGCAGCGATATCGATCAGCCCGATCACCCATAACACTCGCTCTGCGACCACTTGCTCAACCTGCAACGCAGACCACTTGGCGTCCGAAAGCAGGATCAGATCAGTAAAGGGTCCATATAGCTGCATCGCCTTGTATCCATGCACGATGAAGGTGGCTGCAGTGGCAATACGCAGCAGCCACAATCCAGCAGAACTCGTCCATTGAATCGAAAACATCAACAACGCCAAGGGCAATCCGTATCGTAACGCGTGCTCGCCCAGCGAGAGCTCGACGAACACATCCCCACGGATCATGAAAATCAGGGCAAGCAAGAACGTCCACACGAAGATCCATACCAACGAGACGCGGAACACCCACAGTCGAAACCAAGGACGCAATGCCTCCAGCGATAACGACGCCGTTGCGGTCAGTCCCACCAAAATTGCGGCTGCACAGCACCCCAATGTGCCGAGATCATCGATGCGTTGGGCGATGGACTCCGGCCACCCCCAGTCGAAATACAGCAAACCGTAAACGTCGCTTTCGGTTTCATTGGTCGACCAGTAATACCGTCCTGCCAAACCAATGCACTGCAATAGCAAGACAAAAACGAGCCAGCGATAAACCCCCTTCATTTAGCGATTTCCCATACCGAATGGCTGGGTAGATCGGCTCGAATGTAGATCGAGTCGACGACATTTTCTATTCACACTGGCTACCCTGTTTTTATTCGTAAAATTTGCGGCCACTTGCGTTATCATGCCCACTCTGCTGGCGAGGCACCATAATACACCACGCGAGCATCCGTGCCGAAGTCGCTGCCCTTTGTGGCTTGTCAAATGTAAAACTTAGGGTTGGCCGTAGTGGACGAGACTACGAATCCCTGCGATTTATCACACCTCAAGGACACGTGGCCTTGTCCACTACACTTCAAGGACTCGTGGCCTCGTCCACTACACTTCAAGGACTCGTGGCCTCGTCCACTACCCTAAAAATCAACGCTGACCAAACCCCTAGCTCAAAACATTTTCATGAAAACTGTTGTCAATATTAGCTTGCCCTTCGCGTTGATCCTTGGCTCCGTTGCGGCGGCGTGCGACTACACAATTGTGGTTAATCACGAAACCAACCAGGATGCGAAGTGGCACCGCGTCGTCGAGGCACTCGTCCAAAAACACGCTGACGCAAACGTGGTGCAGTGGGAACACAACGTAGGGGAGTGTGTCGAAGTGCTGCGAAAACAACATCCGCGGTACACCTGTTTCGTCGCGACATCGTCGCAGGCTAACCGCAACTTTGTCGCCGCGGTTCATCAAATGACTCGGCAATTTGATTCCGATCCCTACACCGATACTCAGTGGGGCATCCTGACGGGATTCGATGCCGCAGGGGCGTTAAAAACAGCCCAGCAAAACGAACCCTTGGTCGTATCGCATGTCGCTGCGGGTACCGAGGTCGCATTAGAGATGTGCAACTCTGGCGTCTGGTTTGATGAACTGGTGAAATCCAAAAAAGTCAGTAAAGCAAACGGGGAAACGGCCGAGCAACAGCAAGGGCCTGCGGACACGACGCACGCGTTGGCCAAATCACTAAGCGATGGCACCGCCGATTTGTTTGTAACGTCCGGCCATGCCACTCAGCGTGATTGGCAGATTGGATTCCGCTATCGCAACGGAACGTTTCAATCCAAAGCAGGCAAAATGTTTGGCGTCACCACCGATGGCGAACGCTTTGAGATCCAATCCAACAATCCCAAGGTTTACTTGGCCGTGGGCAACTGCTTGATGGGCGACATCGATGGGCCCGACGCAATGGCGCTGGCGTGGATGAACAATCTAGGCGTTCGCCAAATGGTCGGCTACACCGTCGTTACTTGGTACGGCTATGGTGGCTGGGGATTGCTCGATTACTTCGTCGAACAACCGGGTCGCTACACACTCGGTGAAGCGTTCCATGCGAACCAGCATGCTCTGATTCATCGCCTGGACACCTGCTTTGACAACATCGTGGAAGCCGAATTTCAAGTGGGGTCACGTCCCAACGTTAGCACTGCTCCCAACCCCCATGGAAAATCGCTTGGGCTAACGGCTCAAGATGGTGCCGGATTGCTATGGGACCGCGACGTCGTTGCCTTTTACGGCGACCCGGCGTGGCAAGCTCGGATGGCGGAACAGCCCA
>CAXBHV010001518.1:0-2187 GCA_963974855.1 uncultured Rhodopirellula sp.
CATTTCTAACATTTCTTTGACTTTGCCCGGTTGATCGTCCGCCATATTCGGCCCCAACACGTCGCGATCGGCTCGATACAGCTCGATGGATTGATATTCGCCCCCCACGTTTTTGGCAACCAAACGATGATCCAACGTCCGTACCGAGATCGCTTTGTTCCAAAAACTGAGCGACGCGTCGCGCACCGAGTCGGCGTCGCCGCGAATGACCGGAGTCAAACTTTTCCCATCCAGCGGCAGATGCGTTTGCTGGAAGCTCGGATTGCAAACATCGATTAGCGTTGGATACACGTCGAGCGTCTCGACCAGTGCGTCCGAAACTAAACCGGGTTTTGAGACTTTGGGAACACGGATCATCAACACACTGCGTAACGCCCGTTCCAGCGGCGAATGTTTGCCCCAGATCTGTTGGTCACCCAAATGCCAACCGTGGTCACCCCAAACAACGACTACCGTGTTGTCGGCCAACCCGGTTTCACGCAGCGTATCGAGCACCTTGCCCACTTGTCGATCCGTGTAACGCACACACGCCAAGTAGCCACGCCGCGCATCGCGTTGAGCGGTCGTCGATAGCGGATGATCTTTTTCAAACGGCGCGCCGTACTTGTAAAACTCACCACTGCGATGCCAATACGCCGTGTCAGGCTTTTGCTGGTCCTCGGCAATTTTGATTTCGCTGTTTTCAAACGCGTCCCAATCTTGTTTCGGTGCAACAAACGGCAGAATCCGAGCCCGAGAAAAAAAGGAGCGTCGGTGTCACTTTGGTCGTTAAGAAAATCGATTGCCGACTGGGCCATCAATCCATCAGGAAGGTCAGTATCGTTAGCGACTGTAAAATCCATTAAATCTTGATGCCCATGCCCGTCTTCGCGATGGGCACCGTTGGGATAGGCAAAGAACACGCCCCAACCTCGCTGCCATGCCCCCAACGGCGTCGCCAGTGTATCCCAAGCCAACGGCACTTCATCACGACCATCTCCTTTGCCGTTGTATTCGTAAACACGGCCATCGGCGGTATGTGAAATTTTGCCGATGCAAACGGTTTGATAACCACTGCGGCGAAACAACTCGGGCATCGATTGGGCGCCCGCCTGCGCGACGTCGCTTAACTTTGCTGGCCCTTGATACAGTGCAGCATTGTTTGACGTGACTCCTGAACGAAGAGGACTTCGGCCCGTCAACATCGAATACCGCGACGCGCCACAAGTCGGCACTTGGACAAAGTGGTTATTGAACCGCACCGCCGTCGCAGCAAATTCATCCAAGCATGGCGATTGGGCATCCAGAGCACCGTAGCAACCAAGTTCCGGCCGCAAATCATCAATCGCAATAAACAAAACATTAAGCGGCTTCTCAGCCGCATTCGCGACAAGGCCAATGAAACCACATCCAATGGTGGTAACGATGCAAACCAGTAAAGATCGAAGCAAAGTCAACTCTCTCGTTAATAGAACCTACTCACCCGCGCTAACTTGAGCGTGATAATGCACCCTATCAGCGTAGCGGATTTGCGTGGATGCTAAAATTATGGGCGCTAGGGACACTGATTAGAGCATGTTGGCAACGGCCGTGCGTCTCAAACGAGACCAACTTTGCCAGCGTGTGGAAAGATTGTGTTTCGGGCGTCAGCAGCAAAGTCCATTGCAAGGATGGTCAAAACCGACACTCACGAGATGGCCGAATCGTTAATCAATAGATCAAGTGCGTCGGTACCGCTTCTCTGTAGACTGGCAACAAAATCAACATCACTGAGTGCCCTGTTAACAAGATTTACATCGAGAGCCAATTGATTGATCCGCCTCGCTTTAACAATTTGATCGAGTCGCAAATCGGTCCCGATGGAATCAGCAAGCGGATTCCCCCCCGCATCGATCGTGATCCGCGAGCCCGCATAAAAATCGATCGGCTTATCGACTCGGAATAACGGCGCAACAGTGCCACTTCCTACGTAAAGAGTGATTTGCAGCGCCCCACCGGACGTTTCCAACTTGCCATTTAAATCGACACCATTTTTCAAATCAAAGAAGGCATTGCCCCCTCGCGTGTTGATCGTCGCGCCGCTATCCAGAGAAGTCATACGCGATCCACTCACCGCAAACACGCCTCCTCCGGTATCGATTGCTTCCCCAATGTCGACCGTTCCACTGTGCACCAGAGTCACGTCGCCACCGCCGGTGTAGATCAATC
>CAXBHV010001519.1:0-2186 GCA_963974855.1 uncultured Rhodopirellula sp.
AGGCGGTTTCGTCAGCATCGAAGAGCTGAAAGCCGACATCGAGCAATTGGAAACGTGGAGCCAATTAGCGATCAAAGCTCTCTACTAGAGCACGGGTGCCATGGCGAATGACGCGTCCATTTTTAAATATGCAGTTGCAACAAATTGATTAACCCTCCCAGCTTGCGTCGGGAGGGTCGAAAATCGAACTTACAGCGAGATTTTCGGGGAGGGCTGGTTGCACGGTGCTTGTACGTTGCCATCTCTATCACTGCGAGCCCCACTCTGAGCGGGCTACCGCTATCCTACAAAAAAACGACGACGGCATTCACCGTCGTCGTTCTGTTTTTCGTTACTACCTAGCCCAAAGATTCTTACTCAAGAATCTTGCTGAGGTCTGCGATAACGGCGTCAACGTCTAGCTTCTTGGCGTTGGCAATTGCGTAATTCGCTTTCACGTTGCCTTCGTTTGCCATCACGATGGTGATAGCCGCTTTTGGGTTGATTCCGTAGTTGTCGGGACCGTTTGCGTTTTCGTTAGGAACAACAAAAGGAATGTTCTTGACGCTGGTCGTCGAAACAAACTTCTTGGCGATATCCGATGCATCGTCTTTGTCTTCGTTCAAAACATTGACAAAAACGCGAAGTTTTGATTCTTCGTTCGATGCCACAGCTTCGTCAAGCTTCTTCACCAATTCGGCAACCTTAGGGTCGTCGCTGCGAGTGAAAACCATGACTTGAGGCTTCGATCCGTTGCGGCAACGGTAGCACAAGTTTTTGCCTTCGGCGACACCGTCGTCTTCTGCGCCTGCACATTTGGTGACGTAGAACGCTCCTACGTTTTCACCCGGTTGCAAACCGCTCTTCATGCCACCTTTCTTGGTTGGCTTTTCAGCCATCGCGGTGGTCGCGGAAACGAGAGCCAAAGCCAAACCGAGCACTAAAAAGTTCTTCATTCTATATCCTCATCAAAAGGGGGGCATTGTCGCCATGCTCACTCGGCATGGTTTCAACAGTTTTGAATCTTCCGCAAATAGATCGTCTGAAAATTTGATGTCATCACATTCTACTGTCCAAGCAATGACGATTGGGGCGAACCATCCGCCACCATTTTCTGTTTGTTATCCAAAATTCGTCATTAGGGACACGTGCGCCAAGGTGTGTTTCGCATGGTGGGATAGGGAGATGACTCTCGCATGCTACGAGTTGGACTCCGCTTAGGCAACGGTTCACGGATCACCGAATCGCTGACGACGCGGTATTATAGCGGACAGGAAAGACCCGAGGGGTGGTGGGACTTGCCAAACAAATGAACATTTGTAGTGGACATCCGGTGAGTCGTCCCCCAAGAATGTACGGCAGAGAAGGACGTTTCTAGGCTCATGCAGCCTTTCCAAAGTGGATAAGATGGATCGAGCCGATTAAGGCCAATTGAGCAAAATTAGGAATTAGCGGTGGCATTAACCTCAGCAGAAAACGATTTGCAGCGTGCGGCGACGTGCCACGTTGCCAGATTTCCACACCCCAAGGCAAAGTCCATGGATTTGCGTTTTCGAGTTTGCTTGCTCTCGGCGTTATGCCTCTGTGTGTCGTTCCCGGCGTGGGCTGACTCACCCGCAACCCTCCAAAAAAAGCATAATTCGGCCCGATTGATCTCGGGAAATGCGACAATCGATCCCCAACTTGACCGCTCGCCCGTCGATTTGGCGATCAATCCGGCGGGAACGTGTCCTGCGGGCAAGTGGATCGTGACGGCCAATCAGACCTCGGATTCGATTTCGCTGGTGTCGACCGAATCCCGCGTGGTGGTGGACGAAGTCGTTTGCGGCGACCATCCGACTGATATCGTTTTTGCCAACTCCGGTGACCGATTTGTCGTCACCTGTGCGTGGGCCGGCGAATTGGTCGTCTATCGTCTGGATTCCAGTCCCCGTCTGCTGGACACTCGGGAAACAAGCATTCCGACAGCCACTTCGTCGCAAGATAATAACGCCACAGCGACTCCAAAAATAACCGAAGTGTCGCGTATCCGACTTGGGTTCGAGCCTTCGGGGATCGCGTTGTCGCCGGACGCAATGCGTGCCTACGTCGGTTTGCTCGCGTCGGGTGAGGTGGTTGAAGTCGACTTGGCCGAAAATAAGATCTCGCGTCGATTGGATGTCGGACATTGGCCAAAGAACCTAGCGATTTCGCCTGATGGAAAACGG
>CAXBHV010001520.1:0-2179 GCA_963974855.1 uncultured Rhodopirellula sp.
ACGAGACGAACCGAGCGCATCCGAAAGTAAATTGACGTCATTACGTTTCTCATCGATGTTCACCCAACAAAAAGGCCTCGCCTGATCCTTCGACCAACAGACAGTCGACTCCGGTGCCAATCGCTCCGAAAGACTCACTTACTTCGGAGGGCCAGTCCACAGTGACATCGTCCGTTGTTTTGTCGGTGCCCATACCCAAAACTGCATTATGTTGGTTACTGCTCATATACCCGTCGCCACAGCTCGGCGACACCACCCCATTCTTGATTCCAGAGCGAGTGCCGACAATGAGTGAGTTGCGACAACAGTCCAAACAAACCACCAAATCGACGAAAAATGGTGAGACGCGAGAAAATCATTAGCGATCGGAATAGTCCAGACGGAACAATTCCGACGTCCCTTCCACTAATAAATAACACTCGTCAGTCGCCACATCTCGAAACACTTGCTCCTTGCCGCTCGGCCACACAACGACGATTTCGTCGATTTTGGACTCGCCCCCGAGTCCAAATGCGACTAACTCTTCGTTGTGAGAAAGGTAGCCATCACCAGCGATGACCCATTGTGTTCGTTGATGATCCTTGGTTCGCACGGTTACTTTCCCACCGATCGCGTCTCGTTCCGAGACGGTTCCGACCAACCGAAGTTTAAGCCAATGATTATCTGTCTCGGTCTGATTTAACAACAGAGCCGTAGGTGACTCGATATGGGTTACTACAAAATCCAACTTGCCATCACGGTTAAAATCGAGTGTTGCTAAACCGCGTCCCACGTGGTTCGCCGAAAAATAGCCCGACGAATCCTCGACCTGCATCAATTGAAACTTGGCCCCAAGATTTGCAAACAGTTGGGCGGGTTGCTCATAGAAACTGTTGGCAAGCCCCGTATTTTCAACGTGCCCGTTGGTGACCACTAAATCGAGATACCCATCATTGCTGTAATCAATGGATTGGCAACCGAATCCAAGCACAGGAATACTGTCCAGCGATAAGCCGAATTGGATACTGCGGTCCTGGAAAACGCCACCCCGATTCAGCAACAAAATGGCCGGCTCGTTTTCAAAGTTCGTAATGTACAAGTCCAATCCACCTGAGCTATCGAAATCACCCGCTGCGATTCCCATCGATGCAGTAGGAGTACCGCTGCTCCCCAAAGCGCTGCCGGAAATTGACGCAACATCAACCCATCCGGATTGGCCCTGAACCCCCGAATTCTGCTTCCACAATTGATCGGGGCGGACATCGTTACCAACAAAAATTTCGTTTCCCACGACCCCGTCGAAATCAGAAACAACAACTCCGAGCCCCGTTGCCTTGGCGTTATCCGAAGTGCTAATTGGCACCACCTTGCGCCCCCCCATCCCGTCATTGACTAAAACGCGATCCATTGCGGGCTTAAAATCAAGCGGGGCAACGATACTCACTTCGCCTCGATCATTTATCTGTGGCTTTTTTGCAATCGTTGAATCGTGCAAATAATCAAGTTCAACAATATCCGGTAACGCGTCACCCGTCACATCCGCCATTGCCAACGATGTGCTCATCAGCGTCGAATCATCGAGCGAGTCGGAGGGCTGCGAGCTAAAAGTGCCGTCTCCATTATTAACAAACAATGCATTGCGTCCGAGGTTTGCGACAAGCAGATCGGGGAATCCATCCTGATTCCAATCGCCCGATGTCACCCCAATCGTATACCTAAATTCGGATACCCCGGAATCAGTCGTGGTGTCCACTAAGAGGCCGTCCACAGAACGATACAAGATGTTCGATTGCTGCCCTGAAAACAGGGGTGGATCACAACCACCTTGGGCCAAATAAAGATCCACCGCACCATCGAGATCAAAATCAAACGCAGCGACTCCTCCCCCAACCGATTGGTAGATTGAAAACTGGCGATTCTGCTCACGACTTGCCACCATGTAGCGATGCTCTAACGAGATCTTCGCGGCAATATCCTCAAAACGAGCCTGCAATAATGAATCGACTTTCAGCGCAGTGCGAATCGGCGACGCAGCTTCTAACGTTTGCACCGACTTGACGTCCGGCAGTGGGTACAAATTTAAATCAAGTCCACATAATCGCTCGGATTCCGATGCAAATGCATCCTCCGAAGATGCCAATTCAATCCGACGTGCGTGCAGTGCCGTGACTTCTGCTTTGGGGGCTTGCAAGTAGAAGGC
>CAXBHV010001521.1:0-2178 GCA_963974855.1 uncultured Rhodopirellula sp.
CAGACTTTCCTGTGCGATTGGCTCGATGTCGGAAACCGGATTGGACCACACGTGACACTCACGGATTGGTATCCCACGTAGTGGACTCAAATCATCCACCGCACAAGAAAATAACGACAACGATTCCAGTTCCGGTTGGGCAATCGGAGCCAAATCAGCAACCATCGATCGTAGTGAAACCGAACGGAGCGGGAGGCCTTTCAACGGCGACAAATCAAACAACTCGTCTTCTCCGGAAACATCAAGTCTCGAGAAAGGTAGGACTCGAAGTGGCGAGAGATCGCGTAACCCACCGCAAAAGCGGGCATGCACAAAATAGCCGCCCTCTTGTTTCTCATATCCAATCAAATCTTGAGAGGACACGCCTCGCGTGAGCAGTTGGACAGGGCTTCCGGGATTCAGTCGCGTCAACATCTGATTGACCCAATCGACAATCGGTTCGGTTGGCAAAGACTCTGCGGCTACCGCAAAGTCCTCAATTTCTCTCCGCAATGCAGCGCGGTTGGAAAGGTATTCCTGAGCAGGTTGCGCGTTGATCTCTTTCAGGGTCTTGATGAATTTCAGTTGGGCATCGGCGCGGGGATTGTAAACAGCCGTACTGACCTGGATACTTTCCAGAGGCAATTTTTGGATCGCCCCAAAGTCCGTCACGCTGGCTTTGGCAACGTCGATGGACCGAAGGGTATCCATTGCCATCAACGGCCAAAGATGACGAAACCCAGGTGCAACGATCTTGACTGTGGAAATATCATCATTGAACTCGACTGAGCCCCCGAACTTAAAATGGGATTTCAGTTCTGCCTCGACCGCTTTGGCGCGGAGCTTCGTTTTAAGTAATTTCCATGTGGCGATCTTCTCACGTTGATCAGGCGTCAACTCGAATTCGCCTGCCCCCGCAGGAGCCCCCGAATTGCCGCTGTCGACGACATCCGATGGTGCCTCCCACCAGACCTCAACCGTTTGCGTCTCGCCGTTGCGGATCACAAATCGGTTGGTTTCTGTCTTCAGCCCGTCGGAGGAATCGAGCACAAAGCGGTACTCCCCTTCCGGTAAGAGACTTGGCTTCGATTCGTCATACTGAACATTCACCTGTTTGCCAGTCTTCGTGTTTTCAACGGTGAACGCACCTTGTTTGAAACGGGTTGAAAAGTCTTCCCCTGTTGTCTTGATCACCAACGTGCCGTTGGAAGTTTCGATTTTAAACAGGACACCATTGGCCCACAAAAAACCAAAGAACAGCAAGCCAACCAACGCTCCAGCAGCGATGCCCGTTCGAATCCATGGTGGGGCGACCGCAGTTGCCGGTGACGTAGCAGCAGAGGTTTCGACACTTCCTATGGCCGCCGACTTTGTTGTCAATCGATATTCGATGATGGCTAGACGATCGGCGACGTCCTGCGCTGATTGCGGACGTGCCTGCGGATCTTTGGAGAGCAAGTGCATGATCAAATCGGCGAATTCACTATCCATATCCGGTGTGCGTTGCTGAATTGGCTTTGGCTCCGCTTTGGCGACGGCCATCAGCACCGACGTGACGTTCTTTCCGCGAAACGGCGTCTTGCCGCTGACCATGCGATAGAGCACGCTTCCGAGACTAAATAAGTCACTGCGGTGGTCGACTTCCTCGCCCAACGCCTGTTCAGGGGCCATGTAGCGAGGTGTTCCAACCACCACGCCCGTGCGAGTGAATCCAGCGTCTCGCTCGATTTCGCGGGCCAGACCAAAGTCGAGAATCTTGACGCGTGCGTCACCATCGACGAGCCAGAGATTGTCTGGTTTGATGTCACGATGGATCAAGTTGCTGCGGTGTGCTGCGGAGAGACCTTCTGCAATCTGACGTCCAATTCTGACTGTCCTTAGTTCGTCCATTGCCCCTTCGCGAACCAAAGTCTCTTCCATCGATTCCCCCTTCAGTAGAGGCATCGCGATGAAGGGGACGTCTCGATCTCGACCGACCTGATAGATGGCGACGATGTTCTCATGTTCGATCGCCGCTGCTGCTTGAGCTTCACGCAGAAAACGATCCGCTGCATCGGTATGGTGGACGGCGCTGGGTTTGATTACCTTTAACGCCACCATTCGCCGCAGTTCGATATCTTCGGCGCGGAACACCATTCCCATTCCGCCTGTCCCCAAGACTTCGAGCACCCGATAGCCGCCCAAGCGTCCCAGTTCCGC
>CAXBHV010001522.1:0-2175 GCA_963974855.1 uncultured Rhodopirellula sp.
ATGTCCCACGAGCAAACCGTACAGGGGCTTCCCGTCCGCTCCACAAACGATCGAGCGTAATCGGCCCATCGGAAGCTGACGTTATCATCATATTCCGAATGATGAAGAAAGTAGGGGGGTGAGCGAGTGAGTTGGCTTCATTTCGGGAGTGAGAGCGAGGTACGCGGCAATCGTGCAAACGCTCCCAAGTTTGGCCGGATACGTCAGCCCCGCCGCAAGAGCAATCGCACCACCTTGACTGTGTCCAAGCAAATGAATCGTCTGTGGATCGGCACCATCGTCAACCAGTTGATCGATGGCCTTATGCACCGTTACGAGCGAATGGTTTAGACCGTTGAAGTCCGGCGGCTGCGGACCATCGCAGGCTCGATCATTGTCATTCGGCGGCTCGAACCAACCAAGACACGGCCGATGGCGGTCACCGAGATTGATTGGCCCCTCGACGGTCAAGAACCGCGTGTTGGGTAAGTGGCCTGCACAATACTCGCCAAACGGCGCCATTGAATGCCGGTCACCGCCAAGACCATGAAACATTAGTACTATTCGTTCTGACATGTTCATCATTGAGACGCATAACCGCAGTGATCAACAAATCGGGAGAGTTAACATTCCATTCGTGAAACCATGTACGCCCGACGCCGTAACAGTCCATGTTTATCCGCTTGAGTCGGCTTTACCCAGGGAGCGTGCGCACTCCGAAAATGCGCCGGTAGCCATAGAATGTACAATTGGCGAGTACAACGACGATCACGATTTCGGGAAAGCCAGGATGCAAGAGCTGAGCAAGCAGAGCGCCGATGCCAGCGGCAACTGTAAGCCAGAAGAAGAAAGAATTCATGGTGTGGCTCGGAGTGGGTGATGGACAGAAAGTTGAGCTAGCATGGTAGTTATTTTTAATCAGGCGACAAGTTCGCTTGAGCGTTATGACGCGATCGTCGAATTTTAGCAGGTCGAGGCATCTATACGGTCGGCATGGCTAGTCGGATACGATGACGCGGAACTCACCCTCGAGACGCATGGTCCTTCCGGTTCCCGACACGACTTGGACAAACACAGGATGAACGCCTGGCTTGGCATCCGGAGTCGCTGACACTCGCACCGCCACGACGGTTAAGTGTTTGAACTCGGTGCTCTTCTTTTTACCCAAGTATCTCCCATCCTTCGCGAAAGCCGCAGACGTGGCGGTCGACTTCTCCTTGTCGTATTCTGCGATGACCCCATCGCGTTCCAGACGCAACTCACCCGTCGAGTGGAGTACCTGGTCTCTCGACAGTATATCGTTGGAGGCGACGAGGAAGACGACGGGTACTCGTCCGGTACCCTCGTCCCAGCACATTATTACTTCACGGGTCTCCCCTTGCGCGAGTGTAATCACGGATACGGCTTTGGCCGGGACTTTGACGACCGGGGTCTGGCCCGCAACGGGCAACGCGGACCACAGCAGGCCCGCCACAGTCCCGACAATAAAAATCAATATGCGTGAGAACATTTTCACCAATCTATTCTCCGACGAAGGTAGGGTAGAGGAGCACATCAACTAAAGGCGAGCGTCTCCAGTGCAGCAAGATGGTGTAGACAACCGCGACACTATAAACGGTAACCGCGATCAGGACCAAAATCCCAAGCAGTGCAACCCGTTTCGGTGAGGAGCCTTCTTTCCAGAAGTGTAGTCCATCGTAACCTGCGATTCCAAACATCGTCATTGCCATAATGCTGGGCACCAGCATATACGTGCCTAGGGAGGGAGAATGCCATTTGATGAGCGAGGCCCATAAATCGGCAATGCTGCCTCCGTTTCGCGAAAAGATTAACGTCACAACGATCAGCAACGGCAAGACGTATCCGAGAGCTCCGTACATAAAGATGCCAGCGAGTCTTGAGACTCGACCCACGGGTGAACAAAGTTCAGTCGCGTTTGGTGCTTCGTAGGGATTCATGCTGTCGATGAACGCTGGAGCTCACACGGATCACGCTGACGATTCTCTATCGACCGAGCAAACCAGCGACGATCAGCGGGCGTATCGCCTGCGTTGGTAATCCGGCATTGGTAAGACCGCGAATCGATTAGTGTTTATTAGTGCCAATGAGTGTCCAGCCGGAGAGAACACTAATCTTCGCTAATCACACACTAATGGCTTTGCCGTGACGGTTCGCCTAGCGTTGGTTGGCAGCGGC
>CAXBHV010001523.1:0-2174 GCA_963974855.1 uncultured Rhodopirellula sp.
CACGGATCGACCGCTACGTCGAGCAAATCCATACAGCGGACGCCAATATCGTTGGCACAGCTCGCTTAGCAAATCACTTTGTGACAAACCGACTTGTTCACCCGCAGCCAGCACTAGGCTCCATTGCGTCGTCTCAAATCCAAATTGCTTTGCGTCGGAATGGCTCATGGGATCGATTGCGTAAATCAAACGAAATTTATTCAGGTATTATGAACGATTGTACTCCGGCATCCAGCGAACCACTACAGTAACTGAAACCGATGTATTTCTCGCCACAAAAATCGGACCGTGTTTTGCCAGTTCGCGAAACGGTCCGTAACCAGCTCGCCATTTGATCGCACTTGAGATTCCGTGTGGCAGCAACAGCCGCCGAGGAATGGCAATGTGCTGTTCACTTTACGATAGAATAAATTGCTCGCTGAAACTTTATGAAAGGAAAATCAAATGTGCTGCTTTTCTCGTCCGGTCGAATCGGTCGCCGATACCCGCATTTATGCTCGTGCGGCCGGCAAAGGCTGGCAATTTATTGTCTACAGCATGAGTTTTGAAGCGACGGAGGACTTGGCAATGATCTTGCCGCTACCCTCGAGAGAAAATTTGGGCGAAGCGGCGGTGGAGTTCATCAACCTGGAACAGTATCCAAAATTCTTCGATGACATGCACGCTGGGTTTCCAAAGCCAGCACCGCGTGGCAAGGCGGGCGGGTTCGGATCGTTAGCAATTGACTCCCCTTTACCACTTAAAGTCGTTGACGTTGGTGCGTTCGAGGCGTCGTTCGTACCGACCATTGGTGACTTTGACCGACTCGACGCACGGTTCAAATTGGACGCCGAGACTTGGGATGCGATACCCAAATACAAATCTTACGGATTCGCCGTATTTAAACTGAAGAAGGGAGATCACAAAGTCCATCCAATGGCGTTCAAGTTTGCATCCGCCATCGGTTGGCGACTTTTTTTTCCGACGGTTCACATTCACGACGGAAAGGTTCATCGTGAAGCCGATTTCGATCACGAACTGTATTGCCAGATGAATGATGTTGATGCACGTCATGCACGCAATTGGACAGAGTCGATCCAACCCGCTGGCATGTTTCTCGATAAAGAAAAGCTCGGCGAGCTGATTGACCCTGACGAACACTGTTACCAACGGGTCATGAAGGGAAGTCTAAGGAATATCGACGTTCTGGTCGGATGACCCTGTCGGGTCAAAATGCTTCGTTGTTCGGTTCAGCGTGACTCATTCGAATCTTTAGTTGCAAACTCATCCGCCCCTACCTCGTGAGTGGCCGTATGCCCCGCGAGTTGTCTGCTTCGTCGGGATTAAGCGGCTGGTCATCAAGACGGCATGGAGCACGCGAGTATGAGCGGGTTGTAGGCAGCACGCGTCATTTCTGACAGACGAATGGGAGGACAGACGAATAAATTCAGAGTGACGATTCGCCTGTCCTACATTCAGCTGTCAAAATCGCTTTGGATCTGTTCATTTCGCGATAAAGTGACTGGCACTCCGCCAACATTCTGTAGAGACGGGGAATGGATGCCTCACTTAACGGGTAAAACTAAAACGCTAGAAACACTTTGATTTTTCCATCCATCAAGAGCTCGTGGCCCACCACGGATTTGATGGCAAGTACGGGGTGGTCAGTCGATTTGGCAAGTTGCTGCATACCATGGCAGAGTGCTCTCGCGAGACTGGAATCGATGACATAGAATGTGCGCGACTGCGATCGTAAAGGAACAAATCCAAGGCCAACCAATGGAGTTTGACATGACATCCGACCAATTACCGAATCTTGGACCTGCTCGTCGTGCAGTGAAGGTTGTTCAAAGTGGAAAGAGTGTGCTCTCGCCCGAAGAGCTGGCTGATTTGACGGAGTTGTTACGCGTTCTTGCCTTGGTGTTTGATAATCCGGGCCTGCTCGATGACGACAAGTACGAAGGAACATTTGGCGAAAATGACAGTTTGGAAGTAGGAGTCGGTGCGATCGAACTGCTCGCCAAAAACGACTCACTCAATGCGATCCCCGCGATCGTTCGTTTTGTCCAGTCGTATATCGGCGATGACTCGACGAATGAGTTTTGGATGGATGATATTCCGGATGCCTTGGCTTATTATTCGTCGTCAGCGGCATGCTTACTTCTCGACTCGGTCATTGATGTTTCGGCTGAGGA
>CAXBHV010001524.1:0-2169 GCA_963974855.1 uncultured Rhodopirellula sp.
AATGTACCACGGCGAAAAAATATCGCCATCGATGCAAAGCGGCCATCGTCCGCTTCCTGATCGTTGAGCCCGTCGCCTCGAATGGGAACGACAAGAGCCACCTTATCGCTAGCCGATGTGCCTTAGTGCTAGCTGATGGGACGGATGGCTCCTTTCTGGTCACTTTCTCGCTGTGCCCCATGTTTCATGAACTTGGCTGGTCATCAAGTTCGAACCCACGAATCGATGCTGTCACATCGACGATATCGTTGGCTTCGAAAGGATCACCGGCATACCAGTTGCTTTTCCGTTGGGAAGAATCACTACGGACTCGACTGGGCCGCATGGTTTGAAATTCATCTGTGCCGAAACAACCTCCGATGCATCAAACTTTAGAAAGAAACTATGGATGAAAAGCTAGAGTCAGTATTTTGGAATGTCCAACAACGCAATCACGGTGAAACGGAATTCATACAAGCGGTCCGAGAAGTGTTCTCGTCGATGGGCCCCGTGTTGTCAAAGTACCCGCGTTTTGCCGATCAAAAGATCATCGAACGTATCTGCGAACCCGAACGCCAGATCATCTTTCGCGTGCCATGGCAAGATGACCAGGGCCAAGTGCATATCAACCGTGGTTTCCGGGTGCAGTTCAACAGTGCACTGGGCCCCTACAAAGGTGGTTTGCGGTTCCATCCCTCCGTCAATCTTTCGATCATCAAGTTTCTTGGGTTTGAGCAGATCTTCAAAAACGCACTCACCGGGTTACCAATCGGCGGCGGTAAAGGAGGCAGTGACTTTTGCCCCAAAGGGCGTAGCGATTCCGAAGTCATGCGGTTTTGCCAAAGTTTCATGACCGAACTCTGTCGTCACGTGGGTGAATATACCGACGTTCCGGCCGGTGACGTCGGAGTCGGCAAACGCGAGATCGGTTATCTTTTCGGGCAATACAAACGCATCAGCAACCGCTACGAGTCGGGGGTGCTGACGGGAAAAGGACTTCGTTTTGGCGGCGCACTCGTTCGCACGGAAGCCACTGGATATGGACTGGGATATTTTATCCAAGAGATGCTTAATGCCAGATCGCAATCACTCGACGGCAAGACCTGTATTGTCTCTGGATCAGGAAATGTCGCAATCTACGCGATCGAAAAGGTGACACAGCTCGGCGGACGCGTGGTCGCTTGTTCCGACTCAGGCGGATACATCTACGATAAAGCGGGGATCGATCTAGCGACGCTAAAGCAAGTCAAGGAAGTGGAACGGGGGCGAATTCAGAAGTATTGCGAGGTTCGCGAAGATGCTCGGTACCAGCACGGCGGCAATATCTGGAAAACGAAATGTGACGTGGCGTTGCCGTGCGCAACTCAAAACGAATTGACGGGAAAGGATGCCGCAACGCTGCTGGAAAACGGATGCATTGCGGTTGCCGAAGGGGCGAATATGCCAACGACACCCGAAGCGATCGAGTTGTTTGTCGACGCGGACATCGCGTACGCGCCCGGAAAGGCGGCGAACGCGGGCGGTGTCGCGACCAGCGCCCTGGAAATGCAACAAAATGCGTCTCGTGATACGTGGTCGTTCGAATTTACGGACCGGAAATTGGCGCAGATCATGAAAGACATCCATGATCGCTGCTTGGCAACGGCCGACGAGTACGGTGTGCCAGGCAACTACGCCCGCGGCGCCAACATCGCAGGCTTTACCAGCGTCGCCGAGGCAATCGAGTCACTCGGTCTGATTTGATCAAACAGCCCGCCAGATCGAGGAATCGCTACTGTGGCAAAACTTCCAATGTTGCCACGTAATTCATTCGGCGTCGCTCGGCGTGGGGTATGGTTGTCTCACTATCTTCCGTGCTAGTTTCTAACCAATACATTCCCGGTTTGGGCCAAGTCACGGACAATTCGCCAAGTTCGTCTGTGGTGAGTTGCATCTCGTCTTGCTGGTTTCGGTAACGTGTTTCCCCCCGAATCACAGTAACCTTCAATCCCTTTTGCGGCTTGCCATTGACCATAAAACGGAGCTTGCATTCTTCGCCGGCAAACAAATCGTTTGGGTGTGTCACTGGGATCACCTCCACACCAACACCAGTCGGTTGCAACGCGGATTCAGTCGGAGCACCGTTGGTGACAAACGTTTCGGTACGGCCGATGCTTTCCGTGACTTGAACGTCTTCGGCAGCGGCTGGAA
>CAXBHV010001525.1:0-2168 GCA_963974855.1 uncultured Rhodopirellula sp.
AACGGTTTTAGTGACTCGCTTGCCTCGGAAGTTATACGGACCCGTCCCATAGTTGTAACTCACTCGATAGAAACTCGTCGACTCGATCGGCCCAGGTTTTTTCGTCTTGGATTTCCTCATTATCGGCAATCGAAATGGACGTGCGTGGTTGGATTGCTGCCGTGACGAAATCCATCTTCGTCGGCTGTTTGGCCATTAAGGTTGGTTGCGGATCCATTGCCGATTCGAAATCACTTGATTCTGTTCGCTGCAACGTGTCGATTTGCAACTCGCCTTCGGGTACCACGACGACGACGTTGCCAATACGGGAAAGTGCGTTGATCACTCGCAATGCGTCCAACGCGGTTGCATTGCCGTCCCCGTTTTGATCGAAGTAAATGCTTGGCCATAAACTGACGGTCAAAGGATCAACAAGTTTTCCGTTGACCGTTGCAGAGTATCGGTGGCGATTAAGTTCGTTGATGATCTGGATCGCATCACCCGCCGTGACCGTTCCGCCGGCGTCGATATCGGACGGATCGATCGGATTTTGCCAGGGAACCGTCGCATCGAAACGGACCACTTCCGCACTTATTTGGTTGGTCATTGTCAACAAGAACTTGGTGCCCGCAGTAATCGGGGTAGTCATGCGCCAATCGTCCTTGTCGCGGAAGTCGATACGATCTTTGTTTCCCCCGATCACCGTGATGGTTTGGGCGTTGGGAGACAGTGAGCTGACCGTTGCGGCATCGATTGCGACAACGCTTTCCGTTGCACCGGACAAGTCGATCACGTCAATTCTCGAAGCCTCGACCAGACCGGCAACTGTGAAATCGACCGCTGGTGCGTTGACGACCAGTGTGTCCGCGCCGCCACCGCCATCGATGTTGATTGGGGATTGCGGTGTGTCGCTGAAGTCCAAGGTGATCACGTCATCAATATCCATGCCCTGGACGTTGACGGGACCAAGCACATTGGCCGGTATGCTCAGTAAAACGTCGGTTCCTCGCCTGATGGTCAGGGTACTCGCATCGATCTCAATCACCGCCGAGTTGTCGGGCAAAGTGACCAGCACATCCGGCGTGGCAATCCCGTTGTTTAGAGAGATGATGTAATCCTCGACTTCGCCGTCGGGTGCTTCGCCCGTTGGATCGAGTCCACCGGCAGTGCTGAGCCGGAATCGGGCGGCAGTTTCGCCAACCGTGGCCCCGGCAGGAACCGTGTATGAGACGATATTGGGACCGGCGACCAGCGGGAGACTGTCGGCGATCTGCTCGCCCGCATCGTCCCAGGTTCCGTTGCGATTGAAGTCGATCCATGCATCCAGTTGGCCAACCCCAGAGCTAGTGACGAGAAAGCTGGACGTCGTGCTGGTACCTGCGACTGCGATCGCCGACGCGATCACCGTCACTCCGTCGTCAGCATCGTCGCTGTCAGCGTCCTCCGATGGTAAGCCATCCGCTTCGGCATCAATCGAGGCACCCAAGACCAACGTGCCCACCGCATGACGTGCGCCATCCTGGGCAAAAATAACGGGATAGTCATTGGCGAAACCTGATTGCGCCGCTGTAGGAGCATCGCCATAGTCGAATAATTCGTCGTCATCGGTCGTCGTTACGCTAGCGGTTTGATCAGCGAGCGAATCAAATGCATTGTCGCTAGCCGCATCGTTAACGCTCACAGTGATGATCGTGCTTTGGTCACCGTCGTCCAGATTATCGTCCACGCCGGTGATCGTGATCGTCTGTGTCGTAGCCCAGTTCTCACTCGTAAACGTCAACGCAGCCTTGTCAACGGTCGCCTCGCTCGTGTCAGCGCTGACGACGTTCAAGATCACATTTGAAGTCGGTTGCGAGTTGAGCACCACGGTGAGCGTGTCAGTCGTTCCAGACTCTGAGACCGTGGCATTGGTCTTACTCAGCGTGAATCCAGCGGTGTCGTCGTCGGTGTTCGTTACATCAACATCGGCAGCATCAATGCCCGCGTAGTCACCACCGGTTGCCAGAGCGGTAAGAATCTTGAACGTAATGTCGCCATCATCGACGTCGTCATTCACACCCGTGACCGTCACAGTTTGCGGCACATTCCAATTCGCCGCCGTAAACGTCAACGGTGTCGCCGAAACCGTACCTTCGGTCGTATCATCGCTCGACAGTCCAATCATCACATCCGCTGTCGGCTGACTCGTC
>CAXBHV010001526.1:0-2166 GCA_963974855.1 uncultured Rhodopirellula sp.
CAACGAAGTTGGTGGAGAGGTGGCAGAAAGCCAGCGCAACCAAAAATCACGTCAAGCCCAAAGTTTTAGCGGTCCGGATTTAGCCCCATGCGTGAGATTTGAAGTTGCGCTATTGCCTTTTTTCACGGCAAATTATAACCCGACCGAATCCAACATTGATCGATGGTGTTGCAGATAGAAAACGCAGCACGTTCGCACGCAATTCGGCGTTTCGGTTTGCTTAAACCGGACTGCTTTAGAGCATCGTTTAGGTTGGCAATAAGTACGCGCACGAAGCCACGTGCGGATCGCCAGTAATCGTCTTCATCCTGTTCAAACATCGCAGTTTCAGACATAAGGTTATTAATTCCACGACCGGTAGGGTGTTGCAAGGTGGCGGGTGTTGATCATTTAGTTCGAAATGCGAGGCTACTGGCGATCCAGTGCAATCCTCTGGATCTTCCCGTATTGCACTGCCGAGTTTCGCTAATCAGCTTGCGAATCATCAGGTGCTAGGCGGTCCTGTTGCAGTCCAAGATAACGCAACGAGAGATTAAGTAGAATTACCAAACATAGCATCAGCGAGACGAATGCAACTTCAAGCGACAACAAGTACTGAACAGTCGAGAACTTTGATTGTGGGGCAAACGCGGCAAACACCAAGGTGCCACTAATGCAACAGATCAGGAAACAAACGAGCCAGCTCTTGACGAGCCATCTCGTTGCAAATTTGCGGGTAGTTTGCCGTTGGACTCCCCATGACACCATTGCCATCGCTCCAAACACCGGAACGGCAGCAAACAGGAAAATGATCAGAGATACCGTTGTTGTGGCTTGCCAAAAAGACTTATTGGCAATCCCATGATGGCTAAACAGAAATGCGATAATCCCACTGTTGAACACCAACGATAACGTGATGCCAATCCAAAACACGTTAGACGCGCGAACGGCTTTCAATTACAAAGCTCCAAAATATGACAACGTCTGCGTGCTCTAAGTCGGACTGCGATTGCGTGGAACGGGTTCGGTGAGTCGATTTTCCATTTGCAAAAACACGATGCCACCCTCCATGTCTACGGCATGGTTACCCGTCGGCTTGCATCAATCAACGGGGAAGTGTTCAGCGTAGTATCGCAAAGTATCAGCATACTCTCGATTGAACGAACCATGCGGACGTTCGCCGTCACGAAAGTATCGCTCAAGTTGTGCACGTGGTGTGATCCAGTGCATAGGCAAGCCACGCGTTTGGGCAATTACGTCGTTGGGCAAGTGTGTGATTTGCCCAGCGTGAAAATCTTTCAACGCATTGAAGTCAACGGAAATATGGGATGACGCGTATTCGATCGTACGCGGCGTGGGCAGATATGGAGTATGGTATTCGTATCCGATCAGATCTTCCCATCGGGTCGGTGGGGCTCCATCGTGCTCTTCAGCGTAAGAGGCAATGATGCAGGTAGTGCCCCATTCGCAGTAGGCAGCGACAATCCCACGTCTAGCCGCAAACGCAAGCCAAATGAGACAGCCGAGAGCGAGAATTGGGATCGCTATCCACAGTGTGCGTTTGGTCGAGCATCGCATTAGCGGTTACTGCAAAAATAAAGCATGTTTTCAGTCGGATAAGCAGTTAGGCAGGAGTCTTTCAGTAAATAGGCCGTTTTGGCGAACGCTGTGAAGCATTTTTTGTAGCGGAACTCGTCAAGAGTTTCGGGAATTGGGGTCGTTCAACGAAAGTCTTGACGACTTCCGCTACATTAAAACACCACAAAACACGGAATAAAAATGCTTCACAGCGTTGGCCCAAACGGCTAATGGGATTTCATCCAATGATTCAAGGCCTAACTGCTTAGCGGCGGCGATGCGCGGGCAGCGGCGACCGATTCACTACTCAGAATCGGCGACTACCTCCGCTCCGTCACCATCGGACTACTATCCTTTTTGCTTTTCGGGTAGGATGCGTCGTAAATTCCTTTCGGTTCGCAAGGCATACGCAGCCCACACGATGCAGGCAGCGGTAACAGCGATTGCAAAACCCAAACCCAGTTTGGTTGCGGGAGCAGCAGGCAAAAGCAAACAAACGAGCAAGCAGAGCAAGATTGGGTGAACTACCTTACCCCAGCTTCGCGGTACCGAAAATCCAAGTTCAGCGGCAGTGCAGCGAACGAATATGTGAAACGAAGCGAGAAAGAG
>CAXBHV010001527.1:0-2164 GCA_963974855.1 uncultured Rhodopirellula sp.
AAAAAAAAAGGGTTTTCTACCGAAGTGGGGGTGCCGATGCGGAGGCTGTGACAAGTGTACAGACTTCGCTTTGAGTCGAATTTGGCACGTGAAAAATTCGCGTAATGTATAATTTCGGCTAGGATAAGGTTATTCACGTGATCCAGAAATTGTTATGCTTCTTCGCGCGTGCAATTGACAACCTTCAAGGAAACGTCGGGACGGTATGTCCAAGATTTCCACGGAAAAATTTCTCGAGATGGTCGAGAAAAGTGGTCTAGTCGAGCAAGCGACTTTGAAACGCTTGCTAGAGAAGGTGCGCGCTAAGTGCGAAGGACAGCTTCCCTCGGACGCCAATAAGCTTGCGGCCCTTTTCCGGCGACAGGGATTATTGACTCAGTGGCATCTCGATAAGTTGCTTGTCGGGAAATACAAAGGCTTCTTCCTCGGTAAATACAAACTGCTTGGCCACATCGGTTCGGGTGGGATGAGCAGCGTTTACCTTGCCGAACACATGCGGTTGGGCGACAAACGTGCCATTAAGGTGTTGCCGAAAAAACGGGTTCATGATGCCACCTACTTGGCTCGTTTCCAGCTCGAAGCCAAAGCGATTGCCTCTCTGAATCATCCCAACATTGTGTTGGCGTATGACATCGATAATGAAGACGATGTGCATTACATCGTGATGGAATACGTCGACGGCATCGATTTGTTGATGTTGGTCAAACGGGACGGGCCGCTTGATTTTTCAACCGCAGCGGATTTGATTGCCCAGGCTGCCCGTGGACTCAACCACGCTCACGAAAAAGGGGTGGTGCACCGCGACGTCAAGCCAGCCAACCTGTTGTTGGATCTGAACGGTAGTGTTCGTTTGTTGGACATGGGCTTGGCTTTGGTTGCTTCGGGTGACGAGGAGTCGTTGACGGTGGCCAATAATGAAAACGTGTTAGGGACCGCCGATTACTTGGCGCCCGAACAGGCGCTCAACAGCCACACGGTGGACCATCGCGCGGACATCTACGGACTCGGTTGTACTTTCTATTATCTGTTAACCGGACAGCCGCCATTTAACGATGGCACGTTGGCGCAGCGGATTGCCAAGCACCAAACCGAGATGCCCAAGTCGATTCGTCAATTGCGTCCCGACTGCCCCGGCGAGTTGGAAGGCATCTGTGTCAAGATGATTCAGAAAGATCCGAAGTACCGCTACCAACATGCTAGTGAAATCGCGGACGTGCTCGAGCGATTTGTCGCTCGTGTGCCGAAGGGGGCCAAAGTCACAACGGGCTTGGGCGACGCACCTCGCTTGGATGAAGAAATAGGTTCATCGATCAATTTCGATGACTCGGGAATTTCAAAGAATCAAAACGATACGATTTCGAATAAGACGGGCGACACGATTTCCAGCACGCGTGCCTCTTTGCTGCTCAATGAAGGAATCAGCAGCAGTGATAGTGGCCGGTTGGTCAACGTTCGTCCGCGTCCCGATTTGGTAGATGGAAGTTTCATCGACTTGCAAGCCGAGTCGGGTTACCGGCCCAGCAGCGGAGTCTCCTACCGCCAAGTCGAGGCGGCCGCAGGATCAGGGCGTTTTCCTCAGGCATCCTCAGGGCGTTCGAGTGTGCATGTCGGTGGAGAGTCGGATATCTACAACAGTTCGGCGAGCCAAATCGGAAATGCAAGCGGACGTGGTGGGAATTCTTCGCGACGTCGCAATGAAAAGATGGTCGACCCGTTGTTATTGGGGGCGCTGGCGTTTGCGTTGTTTGTCGTTGCGATCGCAATTGGGTTTTACTTGGCCCGCATGACATCGGCCTAGCTGGACAGCGCAGTTCGGCTAACAGACGCGTGACTTCTTAACCCGACGCGTCAGCGAGGGATTCCATCTACCTCATTCCCTCGCTTTCACTTCGCCGTCTGGCGAGCGGCGAGCTAAATCGATATCGTTGACGACGCATTGCCGTGCGTCGTGTCTCCCGGATTTCCCTTAGATACTGCAGTAGAGTTTCAACAACGTGACTGTGATTCTCGATCGGCCGTATCAGTTTGTGCCGCCTAGCCGTAACAATCTGTGGCCCTCGTTCATTCAGCAATTTCGGATCGTCGACCGCTATCTGCGAAAGAAAGAGGGAGTGGTTTCGTACGAATGCCGCAACCTTGATGTCTTTAACGAGTCGCTCGCTCG
>CAXBHV010001528.1:0-2159 GCA_963974855.1 uncultured Rhodopirellula sp.
TCCTTTTTCAGTGGAATTTCCATGTTCCCAAAGCAGTAACATTTTGAAAGCACCAAAGCGTATCCAACCTCTGATCGACGACGGTATGGTCGATGAAGTCCTTCGTTCCTTGATGAGTGGCAAAGAGGCCCAAGTTTATCTTGTGCGTTGTGGTCAGGAGATTCGCTGCGCCAAGGTATACAAAGAGGTGGCCGACCGCAGTTTCAAAAAGTCGGTGCTGTACCAGGAAGGACGAAAAATCCGTAACAGCCGCCGACAACGAGCGATGGGAAAACGCTCCAAATTCGGTCGTGACCAACAGGAGGTCGTTTGGCAAAGGGCCGAAGTGGACGCACTCTATTTGCTCGCCGAAGCGGGAGTCCGCGTTCCTAAGGCCTACGGTTTCTGTGACGGCGTGTTGTTGATGGAGCTGATTACTGACGCGGACGGCGATGTGGCTCCGCGACTGAACGATATCGCGTTGTCGGCGGAACAGGCTGTGAAAGGTCATGAACTATGTCCTGCGTATGTTGTGCGTCGGACTGGTGCACGGCGATTTGTCCGAATTCAATGTGCTTCAGAACGAAGAAGGCCCGGTCATTATTGACTTGCCACAAGCCGTGAATGCCGCAGGAAACAACAATGCCAAAAGTATGCTGCAGCGTGACGTTGGCAACATCACCGAATACTATTCGCAATATGCCCCAGAATTGGCCGACACTCACTACGCCGAAGAGATTTGGGACCTGCACGAAAAGGGCGAACTCAAACCTGACTACAAACTAACAGGTGAGTTCGCGTTTTCGACGAAAGCAGCCGATGTCGCTGGAGTGCTGCACCTGATCGACGTTGCCTACAACGAAGAACAGGAACGACTAGAAAGAATGCAAAACGGATAGCTGATGAAGGGGGGGAGTTTGATCCCCGGTTGGCCTGTCCAGTGCAAATGAAACTGGTCAATTTGAGTCACTCGACCTAACGGTCGATGTCCTGCTTACGAACAAACTATCGACAGCTTGCCTGATTCCGGTAGTGGACGAGGCAACGAGTCCTTTGGATCTAATGATGGCGCTGGGACTCGTAGCCTCGTCCACTACGGAAAAAGCCGCCAGTCTTTGTACCGGCGTTTCTAAGTTTTCCTGCTCGATGTTCAGCGAACTCGATAGCCGATCGACTTGAGTTTTTCTTGCACGCGAGCAAGATGATCGCCTTGGATTTCGATCTGGTTTTCTTGCAGTGATCCGCCCGCACCGATTGCGGATTTTAGCTCGGACAATAGCTTTGGCAGATCCGTTTCCTCGGGCTTCAGGTCCTTGACGATCGTCATCACGCGTTTGTTCTTGCGTTTTTCGGTGAACACCTTCGCCGTTTGTTTTTCAGCCGGCAGATACTCATGAGCCGGAGGTGGGCACTTGCATGCTTCTTCGAGTTCACCGCAACGATCACACGTGGGCGGAATGTCGAACGGAGTGCCTGCGAAAAGTCGTGTCATCGGTTCAAGAAAATGTTTTGATAGAGGCAGTAGAGGAGAGTGCGGCGCGGGTTGTTGACTTAGTGAGCCGTGACGCGTAAGCGGCCGGGTTCCGTGCATTACCCGTTGCCTTACAGCACGCGGCTCACCACTTCGATTTAATCAGCAGCCGGCTAAGCAGTTAGGCAAGAGTCTTTCAGTAAATTGGCCGTTTGGTGGCGCATGCGGGCTGCTGATTTTGTGAGCCGCTCACGCGTGAGCGGCCGGGTGCCACGCTTTACCCGGTGCCTTACGGCCCACGGCTCACTACTGCGATTTGCAATTCGAATAAGTCAACAACCTGCTAACCACAGTTCCGCCGCTGAACCGGGACTATTGCCCAACCGGCTAACGAGATTTCACCTAATGATTCCTGCCTAGCTGCTTAGTGCACTTGCTGCCGGAAAAGTTCTAGTACTGTTTTACGCCCTCCTCCGCGATGAAAAAGAAACATCGTATCGAATCCGGCTGACTTGGAAGCTGCCGTTTGATTCAGCAGATAAAGTGGGGACCAAAGCGATCAGCTAGGGAAGCACGATCGTTTGCTCGGTCAATATCGGTTCAGCGGATCGATTTAGCTTTGCATGGATCGATGCTTTGAAAATTCCCGTGGTCGATTCGGGCAACTGGAAAAGTAGTTCGCGTGATTCTTTTGGCAGTAACCAAGCGT
>CAXBHV010001529.1:0-2159 GCA_963974855.1 uncultured Rhodopirellula sp.
AAGGTGGGTTCGCCACCGTCTATGCCGCCCACGACACGATCGAAGACCGCCGCGTCGCGCTGAAAATTCCCGACAGCCGACACGTCGCGAACTCGCAATCGGTTGACGACCTGAAACGCGAAGTCCGGATCATGGCAAAACTTCGCCACCCGGGGATCTTGGAATTAAAAGACGCTCGGTTTGTGGAAGGCCATTTTGTGATGGTCTTTCCCATGGGGGACGGGACACTCTGTGATCGACTGAGCCGTCGTTTGGCCCGCGCTACTGCGGTCGATTACTCGCTACAGATGATTGATGCCGTCGCACATGCACACCAACAACGTGTCCTGCATCGCGACATCAAGCCAGAGAATTTCATTCTGTTTCCAAACCAGACGGTTCGTTTAACCGACTTTGGGCTGGCCCGATTTCAGAGAAGCGGCAAGCATGTTTCGGCATCCGGAACGCTTGGCTACATGGCCCCCGAACAGGCGATGGGACACCCGAATTTTCGCAGCGATGTCTTTTCACTCGGCTTGGTGCTGTACCGGATGTTGTCCGGTGAGCTGCCGGATTATCCGTTTGAAGCCCCGCTGCCCGGTTACCAGAAGCTTCGTCGCGGATTGTCAAGCGACTTTGTGGCACTAATTCGCAAGGCAATTGATCCCGCACCCAACCGGCGATTTCGTGATGCGATCGCGATGCAGAATGCAGTGAGCCGGATCCGCTATCCGCTCAGCGACCGCAGCATCACTCAATTAGGGCGATCCGAAACCACATCCCGAATCAGCCAACGACGCGCGGGTTAAAGATTCATTGCGATAACGTGAAGCCAGTCCAATTCGACTGGGCATTTCGCGTCGACTGCGCTACAATCCAGAGACCTCTTCGGTTCTCTTCTAATGGATTTGTCATGTCGCACGGTTATCGCTCTCTACTGCTCCGTTCAACGAGCATCGCTCTGTTTCTCGTAATCGTTTTGACAACATCCGGGGTCGCACAAGCGCAGCGGGGTGACTTGATCGAAGGTTTGTTCCGCACGATTGCCGAAGCACAATTGGAACGTGAGCAACGCAATCGGTTGCCCACTCAGCCACCGCCGCCGGTCCAGCCGAACCAACCGCGTCAAAATCAACCTACGAATGTTCAAGTTGCTCCGACGCCGACCGCCAGTCGTGCCAACTCGACGGCGCAGGTCCCCAGGATCAACGTTCGCAGTCGCGAGGCGGCAGATTTCGCCCAAGAACTCGTCGACTTTTACGTTACGGTTGACCGCTTGGTGCCGGATCTACGCGAACATTCGGCGAGTATTCCCAGCATTCGTCCCTTGCTGCCACAGGCCTACCGAATTGCAGCCGACGCACGAACGCTGATTCAAAGCTGTGACAACCTCGCGTCGCTGCAACCGATCGCGTTGCCCTATGCGGAACTCGATTCGCGATGGCGGCAACTCTCGTTCAACCTGCGTTCACTCAATGGACTCGACAGCGATTGCACGAGCTCGATTCGCCGTGCTGACCAGTTGATTGCTTCGATGGAGCGTCGACTCAACATTGGCCCCCAGTTCGACCGCTCGCAGTTACGTGACTTGATGATCGTTGCATCGACCTGCATGGAAACGGTGATCGACGATTTGCAATTGGCTTCACTGCCGAGCAAGCAGGCGGAAGAAATGATGCACGATTGCCGCTTGTTGCAACAGAAGCTACTCAGCCAAGCACAGTCCGTTGCCGAAGGCAGCTACGAGGATGTTGTTTCGCGATTCACCGAGTTTGTTGGTCAATGGAGTCCGCTGGGGCGCCGTGTGGCCGCGATCAATGATCGACATCTGAATCGTCGCTTGGATCGGATTCGCGACGTCGCGAACCAGACATATGCATTGTTGTGGATTCCGCCGCCGACCAGTTCGGTGGACGTGCGAGCGGCGTCGGTTCGCTTGCAGGCGAGCGTTGGCAGCATCTTGGACCGTTTGACGTTGCGATCGATGGTGTCCTTGAATCCATCCGACCAAATTCGCGTGATGGAATCGAGTCGCCGGTTGTACGACCAATGTAGGCAATTCGAGACTGCGACCGCTCGCAATGCGTCGATGCGTGATTTGGGCAGTATTTTCAAAAACATCGATACCGACTGGAACGGCTTGCGTGGTTCCTACATTAAAATGGGGACGTTGCCCAACA
>CAXBHV010001530.1:0-2158 GCA_963974855.1 uncultured Rhodopirellula sp.
GGAACTCAGTCTTGAGTCGCAAATCGTCTGGGCAAATATATGGCTAATTATCCCTCTGTAATGGAGGATCTTCGTCCACTGGTTCAGCAAGCGCTTGAAAATGCAGGTGATTTCGGCGATGGTTGCCCCCAACGGTTGGGTGACGCGATGCGATATGCATTGTTAGCCCCCGGAAAACGGCTGCGTCCGGCATTGGTATTGATGGCGTGCGAAGCGTGTGGCGGAAAACTCGAAGACGCGTTACCTGCTGCGGTCGCGGTCGAAATGATTCATGCCTATTCGCTTGTGCACGATGATTTGCCAGCGATGGATGACGATGATCTGCGACGCGGCCGACCCACGGTTCACATTCAATTTGACGAGGCAACTGCGATTTTGGTCGGTGACGCTCTACAAGCCGAGGCGTTTCGCCATCTCAGCGAGGGGATCGATGACCCTTCGCGTGCAATTGAGGCGATCCGTGTATTAGCCTCTGCCGCCGGGGCGAGCCATCTGGTGGGGGGACAGTCGGATGATCTGTCCGCCGAACGCGATCAAGCTGAAAGGAAGCAAACGAGTAGCGATTCGAACAACTTGGCAACTCCTGAGGGTTCCTCCTTGCGAACCGTCGAGCATCTCGAGTCGATTCATCGGCGGAAGACCGGGGCATTATTTTCTGCATCACTGGCGATGGGGGCGATCTTGGCCGGTGCGGACCAAAAATCGCGAGCAGCTCTGTCTGATTACGCTAATGACCTTGGTCTAGCGTTCCAGGTCGTCGATGATCTGTTGGACTATACCGCAGACGAAAAAGAACTAGGAAAACGTACAGGAAAAGATGTCGACCGGGGAAAGCTGACTTACCCTGGGTTATTAGGCATGGAAGCTGCCCGCGAAAAAGCGGAACAGTTGGTGAAGTCAGCAAGAAGCCATGCGTTGTATTTCGGCCCAGCGGGTTGGCGGTTAACGAATTTGGCAGATTTTGTTTTAGAACGAACGCTGTGATGCAGAGCGTTCATGTGGTTGGTCCAGCAGTTGGGGGATTTAAATCAAATCCACGGCAATGGCTAAACCAAGATTGATTTAAACTGAGAAAATAGGATTGCTCAACAAGAGCGGACGAGTCGCACACCACAGGGTATGACTCGATTGAGCGAATTGATAACCGAGTGGATAAACGAATGAGCGAACCTGAACAGACGACCTCCAAGCCTTGCAGCCATCCTTTGTTGTCGAGCTTGCCGGATGCGAGCCCGCTGAAGTCAATGTCGCGAGACCAATTGAAGGATGTTGCGAGCGAGATTCGTGACGTGCTTTGCAATTTGCTGGCCACGCGAACCGCACATTTTGCATCGAACCTCGGCGTAGTCGAACTGTGCATCGCACTGCACTGCGAATTTGATTTTCGCCACGACCGTTTAATCTGGGATACGGGCCATCAAATCTATCCTCACAAATTGGTGACCGGTCGTTATCACGATTTCCCCTCGATCCGTACCCGCGGCGGATTGATGGGCTACCCCAACCCGGTCGAAAGCGAATATGACTTGTTCATGACCGGTCACGCCGGTTGCAGCGTCAGCACCGCGGTGGGACTTCGCAGCGGCGATGTGCTTTCGGGTAACGCTGACCGCCGCACCGTGGCCGTGATTGGCGATGGAGCTTTCCCGAGCGGGATCGTATTCGAAGCAATGAATAACGCCGGCGAGCTCGAAGACGATCTGACGATCATCTTGAACGACAACAAAATGTCGATCTGCCCTCGAGTCGGTTCGGTAGCAACGTATTTGGATCGACTTCGTTCCAATCCCTATTACACCGGTTTGAAACACGAGGTCACGCGATTGCTCGACCACGTGCCAATGTTTGGTGATCCCACCGAACGCTTGCTCGCCCAAATGAAAGAAGGGGTCAAAGCGGGATTGCTAGGCGGAATGTTGTTCGAGGAATTAAACATCCGCTATGTTGGTCCGATCGATGGGCACGACATCACGATGATGCGCAAGTATTTAGCGATGGTTCGCGAAATGAAGGGGCCTGTGCTGTTGCATGTGGTCACGGAAAAGGGACATGGCTATAAGCCTGCGGCCGAAGATCCGGTCTTCTTCCACACACCTCCGGCGTTCAAGGACGATCGTGGTAAGCCGGTTTCGACGGCAAGCTCAGGTTGTCCTCCGTT
>CAXBHV010001531.1:0-2157 GCA_963974855.1 uncultured Rhodopirellula sp.
GACCGCGTAGAAACACTATTCGATGTTCATACTGGTAACCTGAACGTCGGCCCGATTCCCGACATTGAACGTGCCGTCGCGCCAAAATTGTCCGAGCACCGTGACAGCATTTACCAAAACGAAAAACTGTTCAAACGCATCGAAGCGATCTATCAAAGCGACGCGATGAAGTCGTTTACCGTCGCTCAAAAACGATTGGTCGATGATCTTTACAAGACCTTCGTCCGCCAAGGTGCGAAACTGAACTCGAGCGACAAAGCCAAACTTTCGCAAATCAATACGCGATTGGCTCGCTTGTTCACCGATTTCAGCCAAAACGTGCTCGAGGATGAAAAAGGCTACGTCACCTGGATCGATACCGAGTCGGATTTGGCCGGATTGCCCGACAGTGTGATCGCGGCTATGAAATCGGCAGCCGAAGAACGCAACAAGCCTGATCAGTGGGCCGTGACCAACACGCGTTCGTCGATGGATCCGTTTCTAACTTACGCGGACAAACGCGATTTGCGGGAAACGGTTTGGCGAAAATATTACAACCGCGGCGACAACGGTGACGCCCACGACAACAACGCGATCATCTCGGAGATCCTTAGCTTGCGTGCCGCGCGAGCCAAATTGCTCGGATACAAGAACCATGCCGAGTGGCGATTGGAACCGACAATGGCCAAAACCCCCGCGGCGACGATGGAATTGATGATGAAGGTGTGGCCCAAAGCGGTCGCGCGGGTTCGCGAAGAAGTGGCCGATATGCAAGCGATCGCGGATTCCGAGAACGCCAACATCACCATCGCACCATGGGATTACCGCTACTACGCCGAAAAGGTGCGTAAAGACAAATACGACCTCGACTTCAACGAAGTCAAACCCTATCTGCAGTTGGAAAAACTACGCGAAGCGATGATGTGGGCCGCTGGCGAACTGTACGGCATGCAGTTCACCGAGATCAAAGACGTCCCCGTGTTTCACCCCGACGTTCGCGTTTGGAAAGTCGAGGATGCCGACGGCAACCGCGTCGGTTTATGGTACCTCGATCCCTACGCTCGTGAAGGCAAACGCAGTGGCGCGTGGATGATGGATTACCGCAGCCAAGAAAACATTGACGAGCCGATCACGCCGGTCGTTTCGAACAACTCGAACTTCGTCAAAGGGATCGCTGGCAAACCGTCATTGATCTCGTGGGACGACGCCGTGACGCTGTTTCATGAGTTCGGACATGCGCTGCATAGTTTGAATTCGAAGGTAAATTATCCTTCGCAAGCCGGAACCAATGTGGCGCGTGATTACGTCGAGTTTCCGTCGCAGATCATGGAGCACTGGCTCGACACACCCGAGGTGTTAAGCCAATACGCCGTGCACTACGAAACGGGCGAGCCGATGCCACAAGAATTGTTGGACAAGATCAAAAAGGCATCCAAATTCAACCAGGGATTTGACACGGTTGAATATCTGTCTAGTGCGATTGTCGATATGAAATTGCATACCACGGACCAGACCTCGATCGATCCCGACGCGTTTGAGAAACAAACGCTGAAGGAGATCGGCATGCCGGACGAGATCCCGATGCGTCACCGCACGCCCCAGTTCGCTCACATTTTCAGTAGCGACTCGTACTCGGCTGGTTACTACAGCTACCTGTGGTCCGATGCCTTGACCGCCGACGCGGTAGAAGTGTTCGAGGAAGCAGGCAGTTTTTACGACAAAGCGACCGCGAAAAGCTTGCACGACAACGTGATGAGCGTGGGTGACACGATTGACCCGGCTGAAGGATTCCGCCGATTCCGAGGCCGCGACGTCGACACCAGTGCATTGTTGCGCAAACGCGGCTTCCCGGTGGAGTAGTCGGTTGTTGTTGCAGGAGATATTGGGCTGCGCAACTTTTCTGCGACCTCTCTATCCATTTCGTTTTGGGGAGAGGTTGGTAGAGGTCCCGCAAGCAGATTGCAGGATTTGTCCCAGTGGAACCGGGGATTCTGTGAACCGACGGCGTTAGCCGCGGGCCCTCCACTTTGGTACTAAACGGGTGGTTTTTGTCGCAGTGCGGCGCAGGCCTGGGCAGTTGATTTTTTCGAATTGCAACTCGCGGTGGTGAGCCGTGGGCCGTGAGGCACCGGGTAATGCGTGGGACCCGGCCGCTCACGCGTCACGGCTCACTAAGTC
>CAXBHV010001532.1:0-2157 GCA_963974855.1 uncultured Rhodopirellula sp.
AAGCATGCGGCGCAATTTGTGAAGGGGCGTTGACCAGTCACTCGAACCGATGAATCGGCGGCCAGCGATGGGGATCTGGATCAATT
This sequence comes from uncultured Rhodopirellula sp., assembly GCA_963974855.1. Taxonomy (GTDB): domain Bacteria; phylum Planctomycetota; class Planctomycetia; order Pirellulales; family Pirellulaceae; genus Novipirellula. The sequence continues at coordinate 87 of CAXBHV010001532.1, forward strand.
GCAACGCTTGTAACGACCGCGGCATTGCTTGGTCGTTGCATTCGCCTTGATCGCAACAACGACATTTTTCTGAATACGTCCATTTTCCAGAATCCGTCTGCCACCCCCCCTCGTCTTACTTTTGGAGCCCTTCGATCATTACCCCCCTGATCGCGAAAAAGCTGGCTGGATTCACCCTTTTTGTCATCAGTGTCACCTCGATTGTGGGCTGCGGATCCAATGCCGAGTCTCGTTTTGCGGGGAAGCTTGATACCGTCGAGTCGGTGGCGGCATACGAGATGGGCTCCGCGAACGACTATGCGTTGGCGAAGACGCACGACGCAAACGAGTCCGACTTGGCGAAATCCGCTACGGGGGCGGATCAGTCGGGTGACAATGCGGCAGCGAAACGGAAATCGCAGCGCAGGATCATTTACACCACGTCGCTGACCTTGGTCGTCAAGACATACAGCGAATTCGAAGCGGCGTTGCCTCGATTGGTTGACTCCGTCGGCGGCTTTGTTTCGAAAAGCGAGACGGATCGTCGATACAACGATCGCCAAAGCGGCACCTGGGTAATTCGTGTCCCGGTCGACCGCTATAACGATCTGCTAAACGGGATGAGCGGGCTAGGGTTCGCCGAGTCGCGTCGCGAGGACGCTCAGGATGTGACCGAAGAATATGTGGATGTGGAAGCTCGAATTCGGAACAACCGAAAACTCGAAGAACGAATCATCACGATGCTGGCTGAACGCACGGGGAAGTTGTCAGACGTCTTGGAAATCGAACGAGAACTCGCCCGCGTGCGTGAAGAGATCGAGCGTATGGAAGGCCGACTGCGAGTCCTAGCGGATCGAACGACACTGGCGACCGTCACGATCACGGTTCGCGAAGAAAAGGAGTACATCCCACCAGCGGCACCGACCTTGACCGACCGTTTAGCTAATGCACTGGGTGGATCGCTGAGTTCGCTCCGTCAACTCGCCGAAAGTGGATTGGTGCTACTGATCGCCTTGCTGCCGTGGGCCGTCGTGTTGGGAATCCTCGCTGGGATCGTCAGTGTGACCGTGCGACGCGGATGGCGCGGCAACGCAAACGCCACGTAATCGTATTTGCGTTCCAGCCGACTTGACCGATAATCAGGCTCAATTTACGTAATATTTTGATGTCTGCTCAGGCAATCGACTTGCGTTTCGGATAGTCTATAGCGAAGCACGAAACACGCTTGGCCCGTTTCACCACGCTGGCATCCTGGATTTGCAGACCGTGTGTTCCGATGACAACCAACAAGCGTAGCCCACCTGAATTGCCCGCCGAGGAATCGTTATGAATCGTAGAGCACCGTCACGACGCACATTTCTGCAAGCAACCGCCGGTGGCCTTGTTGTTTCTGCATCGCTGACTTCGCCTGACACCCATGCTGCCGACGCAGTTGGAGCAACACGAGTAGCGAATCCTGTCAGCGGTGACGTACTGCAAACTCACGGGAAGTTGTCGCCAGACGGGCGGCAACTGATCGAACAACAACGAGCCGTTCCGGTGGCAGGGAAGTCTGACGTGCTGGTCTGCGGCGGTGGCCCGGCCGGAATCGCCGCAGCCATTGCCGCCGCCCGAGCGGGAGCATCGGTCCAATTGATCGAGGTCGCTGGCTGTTTGGGCGGTGTTTGGACCGCCGGGCTGCTGACCAAAATTCTCGATGCCGAAAACAAATCAGGGGTCATGGCTGAATTGCTGAAAGCATTCGCATCGCGAGGCAGCAAGGTCGCCCATGATTCACACGGCACCGTCTACGATCCTGAAATCGCCAAGTTGGTATTGGAAGAGTTGTGTGTCGAGGCGGGGGTGAAAATTCGTTTGCATACACGATTGGTGGGTGCCGTGACGGACGTGAATAACCGTGTCGTCGCCGTGCTGACAGAGTCCAAGTCCGGACGCGAAGCCTGGCTTGCCGAGCGATTTGTGGACTGCAGCGGTGACGGCGATCTGGCCGCTCACGCGGGCTGTCGCTTCGATGTCGGAGTCGGCAGCCAATGTGAATGTCAACCAATGTCGATGCTGGCGTTATTGACGGGAATCGATGCCGATGCGGCTC
>CAXBHV010001533.1:0-2153 GCA_963974855.1 uncultured Rhodopirellula sp.
GAAACGACTGTTGGCGTTGCCCGGCGACAACAGCGTTAGGTGGGGATGGGGGCAGCAGGTGGGCAAATGGTGGGTTGGGGAGAAATCTCCCCAGGAAAGAAAGTCTAGCAGAAGCCGAGCCAGAAAGTGCAACGATTCGCACCCAACAACGTTGAAACAACGACAAATAATGAAGTAGGGCCGGTTCCCACCGGCCAGGATCGCTGGTTGTCTGGTGCCGTAGGCTATAGACCAATGTTGACCGGTGGATGCACGGTTCCATCGGCCTCGCACGGGGACGGCCGGTACAAGGAACCGGCCCTACTTTGCTTTGACGGGAAAATGGAACTCGCTTACTTGCTTGCCACTGACCTCATGATGACGCAGCGTCAGCTCGGGCTTGCCATCCTTTCCTTTGGCTTGGACACGCCCTGACAAAAAGCCTCCAGCGACTCGCAGAAATTGATGCGTTGGCCGTTTATCACCTGGCTTCCAGCCCAGTTCATGATCGGCACTTCCCGGTCCGCAACCGAATTCCCACAGGCCAGATTTTTCGTCCAGCGACGCGTATTGCCAATGTCGATCACCACAGAAAATGATCAAACCTTCGATCTCCGCGAAGGCCCGCCGCAGCTCGTCTCCCTCGTGAACGAAATTGTCATTGGCGTGATTGTCACTCTTGTTATCACGGTCTGGGCCCACAATTGGCGTCGGACTGAATAGCAATTTAAACGTAGCGTCGGAATCCTTCAGCGTCTTTAGCAGCCATTCCTTTTGCGTCTTCCCCAGGATCGTCTTTTCAGGCCCGTCGGGCATGTTATTGGGACTTCGGAAATCGCGACCTTCCAAAATCCACATCTGGGTATGCTTGCCCCATGAAACCGTTTGGTAACGAGGCTGATGCGACGGGAATTGCTCTTCGTTAAACAGCTGCACGCCTTCTTCAAACGAGACCGATCCGTAGCGTGCCCCTGGCCAACAATCGTTTTTTAACGTGTCGTGGTCATCTTTGATGAAGTAGGTCGTATGGTTTGCATAGAAATGACGATTGTTGGGCAAGGCAAAAATACGCTGCCACTTGAACCGCATCAATTCCTTTGTCATCGCCCATGGATCGGGTTTGTCGTAGTATTCGATGTCGCCGGCGTGCACAACAAAATCAGGACCGATTTTCTCGAAGGCCGGATAGATTTTGTGTCCCAGATCGCCATCATCGCGGCGAATGAAATCGTGACAGGTTGTCATACAAAACCGCACGTCTTTATCGCTGCTCGCTTCGGGCGCCGTTTCAAATCCGCCTCGCAAAACCGCCGAGAGAGCCTCCGCTGGACTTCCCTCTTTGCCCAGCGGCCGCGTTTCCACGATTGCCGCGTACTCAGTCGCTGGCTTTAGGTCTTTCAAAGCCCACTGAGCCGTAAAATCCTCTTCGGCGACCGTCGTCTTCCAGTCGGTCGTCTTCGAATCGTAGCGTTTCAATTTTGGGAAATAGGTCAATCGCACTTCGCCTGCGATTCCGGGACACGCTCCCAACATCTGCTCAAGCTCCGCTCCGGCGGGTAACTGTGCGGCAAGAAGTTCTTTGGCGTTGGTCCCCATCGCAAGTTTCCTCGCCTTATTGTTGGACAATTTTACGAAAGACAGCCCATCCATCTTCGCTTCTGGGTTCTTTGTCGTCCGAGTCCATAACACGATGGAGTTTTGCTCAGCCCAACTGTTTCGCATCCCGTTCGCCAGAAACGGTCCTTCGATGGCCGAGAAAACGGCAGCATCGGTGGGTGCCGGCAACGTGGTTAATTGAAAATTTTTGTAAGCAGCTTTCCCACCATGATCGGTCAACATCACCCGGTCTCCCTCACGGGGTTGGGCAAAACCGGACTCTTCAAAAAACTTGCTTCGTGCATAGATCGCGTCCCACGCCGTGCCCACGGTCGAAGTTTCAGCGACCAGTTCTCCATTCAGAAAATGTTGCAAGTGGGTTCCGCGGGCGACCACTCGAGCATGATTCCATTCGCCCGCTGGTTTCAAAGGCTTGTCGAGTGACGGAGCCTGCAAATCGTAGATTGACGCGGTCGAGCCAGCGCTAGGATTTTTCAGCGGAATCGCCTCATCGATTATCTGGTATTCAACCCCCAGGTAGCGATTACCAAACTTGCGGACTCGGTACTTCAGTCCCG
>CAXBHV010001534.1:0-2152 GCA_963974855.1 uncultured Rhodopirellula sp.
ATTCGATGCGATTTGCGTCGGGGTGACGTGCGGTGAACGCGGCAGTTGGATTGCCGAGACGGATCAGACGCCGTGGCATCAACCGGCAACCCGAGTTGATGACGTTCGTGACACCACCGGTTGCGGCGACACGTTTCACGGTGCCTTCTTGTTCGCTTGGGCCAAAGGATGTTCGGCTCGAGAGTGTGCCCGCATCGCGTCAATCGTTTCGGCGAACAACGCCATCGAGTTAGGCGCGTTTGCATTTGATGCAGACAAGCTTTCCGCGATATTAAGCACCTGCTGGTAAATCTACGAACCTCTCCGAGAACCGGTAGCGAACGTCGTCAACACTTTCGATCAAACGCTATTGGGACCGAAATTCACGCACGAATTCCGCTACGACAGGATCGTGCTTACAAGCCCATGAACGGCAGCAAATACCACAGACCGAGCGTCAGCAAGAATCCAACAATCGACACGACGGTTGAGATCACTGTCCAAGTCGAAAAGGTTTGCTTCTCAGTCATCAATAAATATCGGCTGACCATCCAGAATCCACTGTCGTTAACGTGTGACACCGCGGAGGCTCCTGCTGAGATGGCAAGCACGACCAATGCGAGCCTCGGTTGTGACAGACCGTCTGTCATCGAGCTCATCAAACCAGCCGCCGTTACCATTGCCACCGTCGCCGAGCCTTGTGCGAGTCGGACGAACAAAGCAAATAGGTATGCCAACATCAAAATGTTAAGGCCCCAGCCTTGGCATAGATCTCGCAAAGCATCGCTGACGCCGCTCTCGCCCATGATTCCCTTGAACACGCCGCCTGCGCCAGTGATCAGGATGATGACTCCTGCCGGGCCGAGCGACCTGGTGGTGACCTCCATCAACTGAGACTTGTCATAACCGCGGGCATACCCGAGAAATACTAATGCGGTGACCGTTGCGGTCACTAACGCGATGATAGGATGCCCGAAGAAGGTTAGTAATTTTGTCGCGATCCCAGCTTCGGCAATCTTGCTCGCAATCGCGCCGGCGTATTCGTCGCGTGTCAGCCCCGCAGCCAAGTCCCATGCCATGTATTCCTTTACGATCGTTCCCAGCAAGATCATTGCGATTGGCAACCCGATCAAGGCCAAAACCGACGCGAAGCTTGGTAACGCGTTTTCATCTACGATTACCGAATCATCGAGCAGTTCGGGCGGAGCAATGTAGAGACGATCCGCCATGCCACGAGGGACAACGATGCCGCCGATAATTGCGGTGGGAAGCCCGACGAGGCATCCCAGAACAATGACCCAGCCGAGTCCTACGCCCAGTTCGTATGCGACCCAAACAGGCCCAGGCGTTGGGGGCACAAAGGCGTGTGTGACCATCAATCCTGCTAACAGCGGCAGCCCGTACGTCAAAATCGATTTGCCGGTGCGACGTGACAATGCGTAAATGATCGGGGCAAGAATCACCAGCGCGACATCGAGGAAAACGGGAATCGAAATGATAAAGCCGGTCAGCACCATCGCCCACGGTGCACGCTTGTCACCGAAAAGTCGAATCAGCGACCTTGCTAAACTTTGAGCCCCGCCCGAATTTTCGAGCAAGGCGCCAAAGATCGCACCCAGCCCAATGATCGACGCAATGAAACCGAGGCTCGATCCCATGCTGTTCTGGATATGATCGCCGATGGAAGCAAGTTCCAGCTTGCCGGCGCCGCCTGTCAACTCTTTCGATGACCCGACGGCCACAAACAAACTGGCCAGAATCAGAGCCAGGAAAGCCTGCATGCGAAGCTTGAGAATCAGCACAAGCAGCAGCACAACTGCGATGACCAACAACGAAATCAGGTAGGCCAATGAAAGCTTAGGTGTCACGGTCTCCGCAAGGAGGATCGGCATCATCGTTAACGGAATCATTTCGCAGAGGTCTTTCGTGGGACTAGGTTGGATTCTTTTGCAGGCAGTGGATGGTTGACGCTCGCAAGCAACGCTCGTCTAGCACTGCCCGATTGGGAGTTGTTTTTGGGGGGGCTTGATGCTTGTGAGCCGACGGCGCTCGCTGCGGCTTGGATTCAGCAACGACGGCGGGGCTACGAGAATAACAGATTTCTCACTTCGAAAGTGCCCTGGACGACGTTCGCGGCCCACGACTTAGGAATCAATGAGGTAAGCAGGTAGGC
>CAXBHV010001535.1:0-2152 GCA_963974855.1 uncultured Rhodopirellula sp.
ATGAAGCCCGATGGCGGCATTTATCAGGCTGCCGAAGAATTAGCGGGTGTGTCCCCTGATGCGATTCTGTTTCTCGATGACAAGCCCGAAAATGTCGCTGCGGCGATCGATCGCGGATGGAACGCGGTCCAGTGTCTCGGAGGTGAGCAAGCCGAAGACGCTCTCAAAAAATATCGAGTGATTTCTTAGTAAGTCTGCGTTTTCAGCAGCAGCCTGCGTTTTTCGCCTACTAATTGGGGAAGGCGTTCGGCTGTGCTCAGCGACGGTCACGCCGTATGATGGGGGCACGCGACGATAAACCCCTTTTCCTTTTTCGCTTGCTTATCATCCGCAATGGCTCAGCTGGCTAACACCCCTTCGCTTCCGCTTCACCCGACTCCTCCTCGCCCTGTTGCCGTGATTGATATCGGGGCGACGAGTATTCGCATGGCGATTGCCGAAATCCATGCTGATGGCGAAGTCCGTACCCTCGATACGCTGGTCCAGCCCGTTGATCTGGGGCGAGAAGCGTTTGATGTGCGGCGATTGTCTCGCGCCAGCATCGAGAAGGCAGCCGGGATTCTGAAAAAATACCAGCGGGTGCTGCGAGAATACGGCATTTCCGCCCCTCAGGACCTACGTGTCGTGGCTACCACGGCGGTCCGTGAAGCGATCAATCGACTCGCATTTACCGACCGCGTTTACATCGTGACCGGGCTGAATGTCGAACCGATTGACGAAGCGGAAGTCAACCGCATCACCTATATGGGGATCACGCCCCAGCTTCGCTCGCATCCTGATTTGGCCGATGGTCGTTCGGTGGTCGTCGAGGTCGGCGGTGGAAATACCGAGTTGCTTGTCATCCGCAGCGGCAATGTGCTGCACAGCCAATCGTACCGATTGGGTTCTCTGCGACTCCTGCAATTGCTTGATCAAGCCAACGTTTCGGCTGCGCGACGCCGCATCTTGTTAGAGAGTCATATTCGCCGGATCTTGGATATGATCGTCGAAGAGGTGCACTCCGACGCAATGATTCACCTTGTTGCCTTCGGTGGCGATATGCGTTTTGCCGCTCATCAATTGCTCGATGATTGGGATGGCACGTCGCTCGCACAACTTTCGACCGATCGGCTAATCGAATTTACCAACGTGGTGCTCAAGCTTGACGAAGACGCCATCGTCAAGCGATTTGGAGCCTCCTTTATCGAGGCCGAGACGCTGGGGCCGGCGTTATTGGCGTATTCGATGCTTGCCCAAGCATTTAAACAAACTCATGTTTACGTTTGTGATACCAATCTGCGTGACGGATTGTTGCGAGACATGGCGATTGGGGGCGAATGGACAGCGGAATTTCGCAACCAAATTGTTCGCTCTGCGATCACGCTCGGACGACGTTTCGACTTTGACGAAACCCATGCTCGCAACGTCGCCGAACTGTCTCGGAAATTGTTTGAACAATTGGTGGCTGAACATCAGCTGGATCAGCGACACGAGGTGATTCTGCACGTTGCGGCACTGCTACACGAAATCGGTTTGATGATCAATGTTCGCAGCAACCATAAACACGCCCTGTACGTGATTCGCAACAGCGGTTTGTTCGGTCTCTCTAAGAGCGAGTTACTGCAGGTCGGATTGGTGGCACGCTACTATCGTCGTGCTTCACCCCAACCGTCACATGAGGGTTATGGGGCGTTGGAACGCGAGGATCGCGTTATTGTCTCGAAACTGGCGGCAATTCTGAGGCTTGCGATCGCGTTGGACGATACGCGGAGCGGACGAATTCGCGAGATCGAATGCACTCGCGAAGGACGACAGTTGGTGATCCATGTTCCTGGGGTCGACGATGTGTCACTGGAACAAATCGCGATGCGTCAGAACGCGGGAATGTTTCGAGACGTGTACGGGATGCAAGTTCTGTTACGCACCGGGCGATGAGCAATCGTCAGCGTAGAATTGTCGATCCGAAACGTGACCGATCGATTAGAGTAAATGAAGTATTTTGGAAACCGGGGACGATAAGCAGGTAGGCAGGAATCATTGGGTGAAATCCCGTTAGCCCCGGTTCAGCGCCGGAACCGTGGCTAGCGGGCTGTTGATTTATTCGAAATGCAACGCGTATTGGTGAGCCGTGGGCCGTAAGGCACCGGGTAATACGCGGGACCCGGCCGCTCAC
>CAXBHV010001536.1:0-2148 GCA_963974855.1 uncultured Rhodopirellula sp.
GATGAGGATCCAAGATCCGCAATTGGCTTGGTACACATTTTCGACACTCGATCAACTCGATGCTGTGTTTTATGTGCAAGCGTTTGTTCATCCCGGTGGACGTGACACTCGGCTCCTGGTGATTGGCGATCATGTAATCGCCGCCCGTCGTGAAAATCCAAGCGATTTCCGCACGAACCATTCTCATGGGGCAACGACAACGCAAATCCAACCGAGCAGCGAACAGATCACCATGGCCAAACAAATCACCTCGACGATGGGGCTAACGTTCGCTTCGGTCGACCTGATTGATTGCGACGATGGCACGCCACGAGTGCTGGAAGTGAACGCCGTCCCCGGCTGGCAGGGATTGCAACAAGTGTGTAGCGAGAACATCGCCACGCTGGTCATGCAAACACTGATCGATGCGACTAAGCCCGCCCCGACTAAGCCTGCTCCGCCTGAATCTACGATGAATATTACCCCGCCGACGCCTGCTCCCCATGAGGCCACGTCATGACCAGCCAAGTCAAAGATGGCAATGTCGCTGCCCGCTTGCGAATCATCCGCAGTTTATCACCTGGCGGAATTGCAATCGCAGAGCCTAGCGGGCCCCCGCGGTCCGACGGGATGCGTGAATACGACCTGACGACTTTCGAGAATCTTGACCAACGCAGTGACGAGATCGCTCGCGGACTGATCGCGTGGGGCGTCAAACCAGGCATGCGGCTGGCGATGCTGGTCCCGTTCGGCGGCCAGTTTATCGAGCTTGTCTTTGCGTTATTGAAAGCGGGCGTGGTCACGATCCTGATCGATCCCGGCATCGGCCGTAAACATTTGGTGAATTGCCTGAGTGAATCTCAGCCCGATGGCTTTGTCGGAATCCCTAAAGCCCAGGCGATTCGCAGCGTGCTGCGCAGCCGATTTCCGCAAGCCAAATGGAATGTCACGGTCGGCAAACGTTGGTTGTGGGGTGGGCAAACGTTGGCTCAGATTGCCAAGCGTGGCCGAGAAGAGTCCGAAGACATCCTGCCGACGGTGGAGCGCTCCGACGCCGCGGCGATTATCTTTACCACCGGCAGCACCGGGCCGCCCAAAGGAGTGCTGTACACTCACGGCACCTTTCATGCTCAGATCGACCGGATTCGTGAGCGTTACGACATCCACCGCGGTTCGCGAGACCTAGCATGCTTTCCACTATTCGGGCTGTTTGATGCCGTGATGGGTGTGACCACGATCATTCCCGATATGGATCCCACGCGGCCAGCCGACGTCAATACGCAACGTTTAATCGAAGCCGCAAATCAATGGGAAGTCGACCAAGCGTTTGGCTCGCCGGCCCTTTGGAACACCGTCGTCCGTTGGTGCGAAGCGAATAATGTTCAGCAACCGTTTCCGACGCTTCGGCGTGTGTTGTCGGCCGGGGCGCCGGTCCCTGCCGCGACGCTGGCAAAGCTTCGCGGTTTGCTTGACCCCGAAGTCAATATCGTCACGCCGTACGGAGCGACCGAAGCGCTTCCGATCGCATCGATCGAATCACGCGAAGTGATTGCTGAAACCGGTCCCGCTGCCGCCAAAGGCAAAGGCGTTTGCGTCGGCACACGCTTTGAAGGGGTCCAGTGGCGTGTGATCAAGATCAACGACGGACCGATGACACAAATCGATGAAACCGAAGAAATGCCGCAAGGCAAGATCGGTGAACTGATGGTTTCGGGGCCGATGGTGACCACTCAGTACGTGGTCCGATCGGACCAGAATGTGATGCACAAAATCCAAGACGGTGACCGCGTCTGGCATCGCATGGGCGACGTTGGTTATTTGGACACGCGAGATCGATTCTGGTTCTGTGGACGCAAAACTCACCGCATCGAAGCGGGCAATCGAACTCTGTTCACGATTCCCTGTGAAGCAATCTTTAACTCGCATCCCCGTGTCTATCGTTCGGCACTCATCGCACGCGGCGAACGTCCCGACCAAACACCAGTGGTGATGATCGAGACGATGGATTGCCGGCAAAACAACGGCAAACCGATCGCGGACGCTGACGTCCTGCGAAAGGAACTGCTCGAATTAGCCGCTCGCAATCCGATCACACGTCGGATCGAAGAGATCATCATTCGCAGCACACCGCTGCCGGTCGATATCCGGCATAACAGCAAGATTTTCCGC
>CAXBHV010001537.1:0-2141 GCA_963974855.1 uncultured Rhodopirellula sp.
GACTGCGTCGGACAGTCGGCAAAAATTTGGTTATTCTCGTGAAAACGCCGTTAAACCGTTCCATTATCGAGAGACGAGCGGCACAGGGAAGTCGTCGTCAATCGATTCAAGCATACACCGATGGCCGACACTGGGGATCAACATCGAGGCGAGCTGCTCGGGACACGCAGTCCCTTGGCGACGCTGGCGTTTCAGCGATCCGGAGAGGCTTGTGCATGACTCCGAAGGTCTCGTTCGATGAGTGTCCGCAACAGGTCCGCGATCTGGATGCCGCGTTTCGCACAGCTAATTTTCAGGTCGGTGTGCAACACTGGGTCAATGTCGATGGTCAAACGTTTTGGTTTGACGCCCGGCTTGGATGTGATAGCGGGATCTCGTGTATCGACCCACTTGTCGATTTCTGCTTTTGGCTTTGCACGGGCCGTCATCGTAATTCGTTTGCTCATTCCAATCTCCTTAGTTCGTTGACAAACTTTTTGATCTCTCTCGCTGCCTTGGATAGCTTCTGATTTAGCACCGTTGAGCCGCTTGCTGCACTTTCGGCGAACGCGACTCGTTGGCCGATATCGTTCTTGAGCACAGGTACTTCTAATTCCGCTAAGGCATCCCGCACATCCCTTCCAATCGCCGTGTTGGTGATTTTGCGATTGATCGCAAGACAGCATTTGATTTCGGGTTTATAGACTTGGGCTTCTCTTACCAAGTCAACGGTTTCAGCCGCAGCCCAAACGTCCATGGGTGAGGGCTGGACAGGAATGACGACCACGTCGGCAGAGAGGATGATCGAACGCGCCAGTTCGGTAACGCGAGGTGGCCCGTCGATAACCACATCGTCGTAGTCCTGAGCGAGCAGGTCGATCTCATTGTGAATGGTCGCCTTTGGCATCCCAACAACTGTAAAACTGGCTTTCTCGCGATAATTAGACCAAGCCAATGAACTCCCCTGCGGGTCGGCGTCGATCAAGAGCACGCGCCGCCCCCGCCCCGAAAGCTCGGCGGCGGTATGAATGGAAAGCGTTGTCTTGCCAACACCCCCTTTTTGATTGAGAAAAGCGTAGATCATGTCCGTCGTATTTCTGTACATGAGATTGCACGTTGTTACGATACAACCGTATCCCGTTCTGAACATCGGCGCAAGCTTTTTCTGATAAGCGTTTCTTCTTGAGGGATATGTCGCCGTACAATTCACTGAAAACGGACTATGCTTTTCTTTCATGCACCAAAAGGTGATCGCGGTGTTAGTAACACTCCATGACGTCAAAAAAACGGGCTTTCCAACTTGCCATCAAGTTCGCTTTCGAAGTAAGCGATGGATCGTCGAGGGTGGCATACAGAGACCAGAATCTCAACAGGTCTGCGAATACCGCGGATTACTGATCGATGACAATCACAGCGATACCCACATTTGTGTTGCCGTGGAACATGAGGATGGCTGGTACCGTTCTGAGGATTGGCACGGAATGGTCGCGAGGACTAACATCATTCAGCTGGTTTTCATGAACTCGAATGGTCAAATCATGAGTTCAGATGAGGCTGGTGCAAGTCTCTCGAAAGACTTTCGGGAGTGCTGGGGGCGCATTCACCGGAGCCAACATACAAAGTGTCTAGCCGCATATATTGAGTAGTTTGTAGACCGGAAAAATTGCTTGCGCTCCCGATAACACTGTGGCAATGTGCCCAGCGATGCTACCGGAGTACCAACTGATCCATGCAATCGAGTCAGGTTGCCGAGTTGACCGGCAAATTCCCTGACATCAATATCGACGCGCCTATTTCTCCATAATTTTAGTGTCTCAAGGGAAGCAGAGGGACACAGTACTTTATTGAGAGTAATGCCAACGCCCTGTTCGAACTGGAGCTGAGAATAAGGCTAGGTCGAAGCGGATTTTGATCTAGAAGTTCGCGGGTCGTCGGGAACAGGCGGTCGTTGAGCATGGACCAGAAATGAAAAAACGCCCGTGTGTCTTTACTGACACACGGGCGTTTTAAGGTATGTCGAAAATTTCGAGCTTTTTCGACAAACTCCCGTGCACAACCCAATTGTAGCCATGTCTCTGTTTCGCAACTTTGCTGCAAACAGTTGGCATGAAATGACTTAGTGCCAATCGCCCTATTTTGCTCCCCTAAACCGGACCGAACTG
>CAXBHV010001538.1:0-2140 GCA_963974855.1 uncultured Rhodopirellula sp.
TTCGCGAGTCGCCTCGCTGCAAGTCAAACGAGTCCGCGTGTCGATCAGTCTGCCGCAAAGCTATTACCAGCACGTTTGGGCCCAGAACAATCTGCGGGACAATCCCGATCTGAAACCATCGGAGCTTCCTCCGATGCGAACCGCCGATCTTGAAAAGTTACGACTTGATGTGAAGAGCAACATTCAGAAAGCGGTCACGCCGCTGTTGCCCGAAGTCAACGCCGGAGAGAGCAAAATTGAATTGGTCGAAGTCACCGACTATCTAAATCTGCCAGAACCTGAGATGCCAGAACCGGAAACCGCCAAGATCGCGATGAGTTGGCTCGCCCAATCATGGCAGACGATCGCATTGATCGTATTGGCAGTCGTGGCACTGATGGTCGCACGCGGTGCAATCCGCGGCTCGGGCGACGGGGTGCCAAAAGATTTCGCCGAAGGGTTTGGACTCGAATTGCCCACTCCGCCCGCAGAAGAGGAAATCGAAGAAAAACGGGTCGAAGCAATGGAAATTACGGGCGGGACACTCAAGGAGGAATTGGCGAGCATCGTTGAAGACAACCCCGAGGTGGCTGCCAACGTGATCCGAAACTGGGTCGGTGCGGCATAAACGTGGGATAGGCTTCCAGCCTGTCGAGGGTTGGGGGGCCTTCCGTAGCGAAACTCGCCAAGAGTTTCGGAAGCGGGGAAGTGGACGAAAGTCTTCGCGACTTTCGCTACGACTAAGCCTAAATCCGCCCAATGAGATTCTTGATGACAGGCTGGAAGCCTATCCCACATTGAATCCGCTCTTTCATGCATTGGGCACTTCGCTTACAAGTAGATTCGGTGTGAAGGATCACGCCAAAACCGACGGGGAAATGGATTCACGTCGAAGCCTTCTGCAGGGCGTTTTGCAAAGGAGTGCACGCAATGAATGCTGCTCATCAAACAGGAGCTAATCGAGAAGCCTCGTTGAGACGAGTTGCGATCGTGTTGAGTAGCTTGCCAAGCCCGGTCGCGGCAACGCTGCTGAATAGTTTTGACGATGCAATGAAAAAGTCGCTGCGGCGAACCATGACCTCGCTCTCGGACGTCGATCCGTTGGAGCGTCAGCGGGCACTGCAAGCTTTCAAAGGGTCGCTCGAGTCTCAGCAGAACCGCCCCACACGCTCCAATAACGGTGGGCAAGACGAGATTCAGCTACGGGCAAATTCAATCGATCCCAACTCATCGGCCGGAAGCTCGGTGATGAAGCAGGATCGCGATAACGCGGACAACCGCTCCTCCGAATCGATGCCCCACACCCACACAGCGCTTTCGTTTCTGGGCGATACCGAAGACGAAGTCTTGGTCACGGTGATCGATGGCGAACATCCGCAAGCAGTCGCTTTGGTATTGGCATCGATCTCGCCTGGTCAAGCCGCCCGCATCCTGCCGCAGCTCGATCCAACCGTCCAAAAAGATGCCTTGAGCCGGATCGGACGACTCAATGACGTCCCCGAAGAGGCGGTTCAAGAACTTGCCTCCCACTTGCGACATCGCGTCCAGCAGTGTCTCAGCTCGCAACAAAAACGGGCTTCACAATCCACTGGGCAACGAGCGCTGAACGCGATCCTGGCCGCTATGCCAAAACCGAAGTCCGAAACGAGTTCGCTGCCCAATCCGGTATCCGAGACGCGAGCCCCCGACGAAACCAACCGCATCTCCGACGTCGCGGAATCTCATCCTGCGAACGTTGAAATCCACTCGCTTCGCATCGCGCCGGAAACCAAGCCGTCCTCGACGGATAATCGTGCGGCGTCCCAAGCGAAGGCTCGCCTACCGCAGACTTCGTCCCTCTCGACCGATTCGATTCACAAACACTTGATCTCGCTGACGCCACTTGACTTGTGCCAAGCACTTGGGCAAGTCGGCACACGGCAAGCGATGTTGACTCTGTGTGGACTTCCCAATTCCAATGCCGAAGCTGCTCTGCGAGTTTTGCCCAAAGCGTATGCGAAACAAGTTCGCAGCCAAATGAACACGCTCGGTTCGCTTGAATTACGTGAGATTGATGAAGCCAAATCGGCTGTCGCCACCGCATCGATGAAGCTGAACGCTACCACATCGTCGGAAAAGACAACCGCGATGGCGGCGTAGACTCGACACGTCGCAAACGAAT
>CAXBHV010001539.1:0-2140 GCA_963974855.1 uncultured Rhodopirellula sp.
GCTCGCCCACTGTCGAGAACTCTCAATAATACGATCTACTTTGCAAAACGAAACACTGATTGCCCTGCTGGGCCCTTCCGCGGATCCCGTTGCGGCGGGTTGGCGATTAAGAGAACTTGCCGAAAATGAGTCGCTTGACGGTGCCGATCTGATCTCGCAACTGAGCGAGCAAGACGATCTGGTGCGTCGTTCGGACCCCGCGATTCTGGGCGGTTTGTTGCATGTGGTGCATGGCCGGGTGATGCGTTCGGCCGCAGAGAGCCAAGGAGAATCCTTTGCCAAGGTGGATCCAGAGCACGTGCGACGTCTCGATAAAAATTTGCCTGAGGCGACGCCCAACCGACATTTGTTGTTGCATTTGTTGGCGATGATCCAGTCCGATGAATCGCTTGCGGTGCTGATGGACCGGCTTGAACAATCGCCGCCACAAAAATGGATGGACGCGGCTCAGGCGATTAGTCCTCTGATGCAAAATCGTCAATGGAAAATCGGACTCGTCTTCCCACGCTTGCTGCAATGTTTGCAGTACCCATCGCTTGCCGCACCGACGCTTGATCTCGCCAACTTTTTAGTGCGAGAACGCAATGTCCAGCCCCATCCAGCGGCCGACAATTTGCCGATGCTGAATCTATTGCTGGGCGAAGTCAGTGGCAGGTTGGGACGATTCGAAGAAGATCCGCATGCGTTTGGTGATGATGTGGAAACCGTGCAAGCGACCTTGGGCGAGGCTGTATCGCTTGCAGTTTCGCTGTGTGATGCGGTCAGCTTGATTGGTGATGAGTCGTCGATTGGAAAATTGAACCAAACCGTCGAATTGAAGCATCGTCGTGTCCAGTGCGAAGCTGCCGGAGCGCTGGCTCGATTGAAGGATGACCTTGGAATCAAGCGACTGTTGGAACTGACGAAGGATCCTGCAGCACGTTTGCGGGCGATCGCTTACGCGGATGAGCTTGGCTTTGGTGATCAAGTCGATCCGGAACTACGCTCCGAAATCGCGACCGCAGAGGCCGAAATGTCATTATGGTTGACTCAGCCTCAGCAGATGGGCGTGCCGCCGACATCATTAGAAGTCATTGATTCGCGGCGGATGTTGTGGCCAAGTTTCACTGATCGCGTCGATGTGCATTTGGTGCGATTTGAATACAGCTTTGGCGAACAAAAATACAGCAACGTTGGCATCACGGGGCCAGTCACGTTTGCCTTTTCCACCGACGTTGCCGATCTGCCGATTGACGATATTTATGCGATCTATGCGGGCTGGCATGCCGAGCATCCAGAGATATTTGCGATTGCGGCCGAGCATTTCAATGCGGTTCAGCAGCGTGCCATGAAGGACTACGTCAAGCATCTCGAGTCGTTAGAATACGAAGAGATCAAACCTGCCTTGCTCGGCTTTTTCCTGGACGAGCAAGCGGGCGTGTTCACCGCCGTTCGCGACTCGACCGACTGTGTCGTCGTGACGGATGGTTTGGAAACGATCGACCAAGCTGTCGCAGGCCGAACGCGGCCATTGTCGCCTGGGGACGTCTTTAATCTGTATAAAGGGCGTAAGATGCTGCGGACTTTTAATCCTTCGTCGGAGATGTGATGACAATCAAATTGGGGCCGGTCCAGGACGCGGAAAACCGAATTAAACGGGATTTTGTTGAGTTTTCGCGACTTTGGAGCGATGTTCGCGAGGATTGGCTCGATGACCGGTGTCGCAAGTTTGAACAGCAGCATCTGACTACACTGGGACCTAGTCTCAGTCGGCTCTCGTCGGCAATGCAGGAGTTTTGTGCCGTGATTCGGCGCGCCGATGAGGCACTTAAGGATGATTCGGTCGGCTCGGACAGGTTAGAATAAAGCGTTGGCTGTTCCCTAATTCGTCCCCGTCATCGATTGACATCGTTTTCTCTAGATCGCTGCTAACAATGAAAGATTCATCCGTTGGTCCAGCTGGACTGTTACATCCGACGCGACAACGCCGTCTGTTGGAAGGGCTGGAGCATCGGTTTCGATCCAGCGTGGCTGAGCATCAATCGTTGACCGAGCGTCATGCTCAGGAGAGCGAAAGCGAAGAGTCAAACCTTGGCTCGCAACGTGCCGTCAAAACCGATGCCTGTCGCCATATGCGTCGGGGAATGCTGCTGGAGTGGGA
>CAXBHV010001540.1:0-2140 GCA_963974855.1 uncultured Rhodopirellula sp.
CGTCCACTGCCGCCCGCCATTTATTGTTCCGAACGTCCTAAAGCGGATGACGCTTATAGACCTGCGAACGCGGCGTCGATCAATTCAGCTTGCTCGATTTTGTGAGCCGCCATGCTGCCGGTGCTTGGGCTGGCCGATTCGTCTCGCGAGATCAACGCGATCTTGTATTTCTCGGCAAGCATGTCTCCGAAGTTCAGCTTGATGTAGGGCCACGCGCCCATGTTCGTCGGCTCGTCTTGGACCCAGCGGATGTCGGTTCCAGCGGGCAGTCCCTCGATTGCAGCGGTCAGCGTCTCGGCTTGCAGTGGGTAAAGCTGTTCGATTCGCATGATTGCCACGTCTTCGATTTCTCGTGCCCCTCTTGCTTCGAGCAGGTCATAGTAGATCTTGCCCGTGCAGATCAGCAACCGTTTGCAGTTTGCGAGCGGCACTTGTTCGTCGCCAAGGATTTTATGGAATTGGCCTCCTGCGACCTCCTCAATCGGGCTGACGACAAGCGGATGGCGAAGCAAGCTTTTGGGCGACAACAGGATCAGTGGCTTTCGCCATTTACGAAGCACCTGACGTCGCAGCAAGTGGAAGAGTTGAGCTGGCGTCGTTGGTTGAACCACTTGGATGTTGTGCTCGGCACTCATTGCAAGGAAGCGTTCAATTCGAGCACTGCAATGTTCGGGGCCTTGGCCTTCGAAGCCGTGTGGCAGCACCATGACCAATCCGCTAAGCCGATTCCATTTGTCTTCGGCACTGGCAATGAACTGGTCGACGATGACTTGGGCGCAGTTCCAGAAGTCACCAAATTGGGCTTCCCAGGCGCACAGTCCGTCAGGTCGGTCGAGCGAGTAGCCGTACTCGAATCCAAGCACTCCCGCTTCGCTAAGCGGGCTGTTGTAGAGCTCCACGCTTGCCTGGTCGCTGCTGACGTTCGCCAGCGGCATGTAGGTTTCGCCGTTCTTGGTGTCGTGCAAAACCGCGTGACGATGGCTAAACGTGCCTCGCTGGACATCTTGACCAGTCATACGGATCGGGTATCCCTCGACCAATAAAGTTGCGAATGCGGCCGCTTCGGCGCTGGCCCAATCGAGCGGCTTTTTGCCTTGTGCCATCTCGCGGCGAAGTGCCATCGGGCGTTTCAGCTTTTTGTTCGCAGCGAATCCTTCAGGCAATCGCGTTAGCGAATCAAGCAGTTCGCTCAACCTGGCTTGGTCGAAGGTCGTGTCAGTGGTCTCTGACGGTTCCTGGCCCCCGAAGTATTCCGACCAATTGGCAGCCAGGGTTTGAGTATCCGGAACAAATTGTTCGTTTTTGCTCGCCTCGAACTCGCTTTCGAGTTTCTCGGTTCGCTTTTGTTGGATGTCCTCGCCTTCTTCGACGCTGATCTCGCCGATCTCAACTAATCGGTTCAGGTACTGCTCTCGAACACTTGCGCGGCGATCAATTTCGGAATACATCCGCGGCTGGGTAAATCGAGGCTCGTCGCCTTCGTTGTGGCCCCAGCGTCGGTAGGCGTACAGGTCAATCACGACGTCGCGGTGGAATTCTTTGCGGAAATCCATCGCCAGTGAGACCACTTGTGCCACCGCTTCGGGATCTTCGCCGTTGACGTGGAAGATCGGAATTTGCAGCATTTTTGCGATATCGGTCGCGTACGTCGTGCTGCGTCCTTGCCGTGGTTCGGTGGTAAAGCCGACTTGGTTATTGATGACGATGTGCAGCGTTCCGCCAGTACGATAGCCCTCGAGTTCACTCAGGTTCAGCGTTTCCTGGACCACGCCTTCGCCCGCGAAAGCAGCGTCACCGTGGATCAGGATCGTCATCACTTCGGAACGTTTTGTGTCTTTGCGATAGTCCTGCTTGCATCGGCATCGCCCCAAGGCGACGGTATTGACGTACTCGAGGTGGCTGGGGTTGAAGCACAGTGAGATATGGATCTTTTCGCCAGTGGCGGTGACCCAATCGCTGCTGTACCCGAGGTGGTAGCGCACGTCGCCCCCGCCGCGGCTGAGTTCCGGGTCGGGATCATCGAACGACCAGAAAATATTCATCGCCCGTTTTTTCAGGATGTTCGCCATCACGTTCAAGCGACCGCGATGCGCCATCCCCATCACGACTTCCTTGACCTTGTGCTGGCCCGCTTTTTCGA
>CAXBHV010001541.1:0-2139 GCA_963974855.1 uncultured Rhodopirellula sp.
ACCCTGAATCGCGACAACGGTCGTATCACGGCTAAGCACGATGGCGAAGAGCTCGGCGAAGACCAAATCGGTCGAATTGGCGCCCAAACTGCCAAGCAAGTCATCATCCAGAAAGTCAAGGAAGCCGAACGCGACTCCTTGATGGCTGAGTACCGCGAACAAGTTGGCCAAATCGTTGCTGGCATCATCGGTCGCGCCGATGGCGGCGTTGCTACAGTGAACCTTGGTAACGTCGAGGCCATTTTGCCTCGTAGTGAACAGATCCCAGGCGAGTCGCTGCATGCCGGCGAACGCGTGCGAGCCGTCGTCTTTGAAGTCAAAGCTGCGGGCAACCGCGTTCGCGTTGTGCTTAGCCGCACGCGACCTCAATTGGTACAACGGTTGTTCGAGCAAGAGATCCCCGAAATCTCCGAAGAAGTCATCTCGATCAAATCAATCAGCCGCGAACCTGGCTATCGCAGTAAAGTTGCCGTTAGCAGCGTCGATTCCCAAGTCGATCCAATTGCTGTGTGCGTCGGCTTCCGCGGCAGCCGCATCAAGGCGGTTCGCGAAGAACTGGCCGGTGAGCACATCGACGTGGTTCGCTATAGCGAAGACCCTGAGGTTCTGATTCCCAACTCGTTGCAACCTGCGACGGTCGAGCAGGTCTTGCTCTGTGACATGATCGGTCGTGCGATCGTGTTGGTACAAGAAGACCAGCTGTCGCTTGCGATTGGACGCCGCGGACAAAACGTACGCCTCGCCAGTAAACTATGTGGCTGGGATATCGAAATCATGACCGGCGGCGAACTGGAAGAGCAAATCGAACGCGCCGTCACCGGTTTTAGCCAAATCGACGGTGTCACCGAAGAAATTGCTCAGTCGCTTGTCGAACAAGGCTACCTGTCGTACGACGACTTGTCCGTTATCGAACCGGACCTGTTCATGGAAATGAGCGGATTGACCGCAGAGCAAGTCGACTTCATTGTCGAAACGGCCGAGGCACGGGCAGAAGAAGCCGAGCAGGCTGCCGCGGAAGAGCGACGAGCTCGTAAAGACAAAGATCGCTTGATGCGTGAAGCCGAAGCCGCCGGAATCGCTGAGCCTGAAGCAACCGCCCCCCCCGAAGCAACCGCGGCTCCCGATGCGGCTGCGGCTCCTGAAGCTGCAAGCGGCGAAGAAGCTGCGGCGGAAGCCGATGCCGAATCCGCAACGGCTGAACCGGAAAGCAGCGAAGCGGCCTCAGAGGAAGAAGCGGCCCCAGAGGAACAGGCTTCGAATGATGAGACCACCGCAGATGCTGTAGAGCCCGAAGCTGCAGACTCGGAGTCGTCCGCGACCAAGTCGAGCTAGCGGCATCAGCGGGATCGATCGTAGCGAACGTCACCAAGGCGTTCGAAAATCGCATCGTTCCGGCTGAAAAGCTTCGCGAGCATTCGCAACCGAATGCCCGGGCAGTCACCTAACGCGACAGTATGTCAACACCCGTCAGGGTGAGGTGGGCTTGTTTTTTGCTGGCAAAGTCGTCATTGTTTGCCTCGTGAAGCGATGTAAAGGAGGTCGACGACGCTAAATTTTTCGGTTTGCGTCAGAATCTGGCAAAGTGCCACTCTCCGTCGGTCACTTTTTTCGTTATTCTTAACCCCAGACAGGGCCTCTCGCAGGTCCAAACGCATCACTTGAATCATTCCCCGACATCATTTTTCCCGTGTTTTATTCACTACATGGGGTCCAGTGATGGCGATGGAGGAAATCATTTATGTAACTTCAACCACATTGAACGAATCGGTATGCCATCAATCCAGGTGTGATCCGCCAAACTTTATTTGATCACCTACAGTCGAATTAAACGCCACTTTCAAATCTGTGTTTATGACGACGGCGTGTTAGTGAAACACGTAAAACGCAGGGTGTGTTCAGCAGAACGCTCTCTCCGTGAACTTTCCGTCATGTTGATAAGGAAAGTGTAGTTGGTCGTACCGATTCCTAAACGAAACTGACAGGACTTCTACCCCGTGCCCGCACGCATTTACGCGCTCGCCAAAGAACTGAATCTAGACAGCAAAGATCTCGTCGATATCGTCAAGAAAGTCGGTATTACCGGCAAAGGCTCGGCGCTTGCCAGTCTGACCGACGATGAAACACAGAAGGTTCGCGATC
>CAXBHV010001542.1:0-2138 GCA_963974855.1 uncultured Rhodopirellula sp.
CAAACCGGAACATACGATGCAGAGCAGTGGACGGAACTTGTTAGCGAACAGCGACGCCAATTAGATACCGCGTCAGCTCAACAAACGACACGTGATTCGGTGTTAGAGTTGGTTCGCGTCTGCGTTCGTCATGCTTGGTTAAATGACAAATTCGATGATGCACTTGCTCTAGCCAAGGCGAACTTGGATCTAATTCCACCGACGACGCGAGACTTGACGCAAGCATGTAGTTGGGCGATTGAGAACGGTTTGCATCCGATCGTGCTCGAACTGCAAAAACAGCATATGCAAATGTTCAATGCGCAACCCATGTTGCTGTATTCAGCCGCCGAGGCGATTAGAGCGGATGGAGATCCAGAGCAAGCAGAACGGTTGGCCGAGCGGGCCATTCGGATTCGTCCTTTCCCAAGTGACGAAACCGAACGTGAAAAAATGTCGCCTAACGATCTCGAAGAAACGGCGCAAACGCACCGTGAAATCGCACAAGAATTGCAGCAACGCGGATTGTACGAGTGGGCTGAACGCGAGTATCGAGCAATTATCGACAACCTCGAAATGGATGCGTCACCCTCGGTGAGCGCCCGTGACCGACTCGCCACAATGCTTGGCGATTTGGAAAGACATCAAGATGTTGTCGATCTGTTGACGCCGCTGATCGATCGCATTGAAAGTGACGATCAGCTCAAGAATCGCTTGAACGCATTGCGTTTCACCTACGACGAAATGCGAAGCAACATCCAATGGCACTCGGGGCTGCAAAAGATCGAGCAAGGTGACATCGAATCGGCAAAACCTTTGCTTGCCAAGGCGTTTCGTTTGAGGCCTGAAAATATTGATATCTTAATTTCAATGTATCGGCTCGATCGAATCGATCCCATTTGGACAGAGATGGTTGGCGCTCTGCTTGCCCAAAACATTCAACGCGCAAAACAAGAAATTGCAAGTATCGAAGTGATGATGAAACAACAAGCGAGGTTTCAACCACGTGGTTACGAACTCGCTCAGGCTCTCAACCAATACGCATGGTTGGTTAGCAATACCGAAGGCGACTACGATCAAGCACTCCGCTACAGTCTGAAGTCAATTGAGCTGTTGCCGAACGATTCCGCACTGCTTGATACATGTGCACGTTGCTATTTCGCCACCGGTGACTTGAAGAACGCCGTGGCAACTCAACGAAAAGCAATCCGGTTGACGCCACACTCGCCACCGATGCTCCGCCAGCTCGAAGAGTTCCAGGCGAAGCTCGAGTCGGCAAACTAACCGGCAATTCACGACAGTTGGATCCGCGTTTCGAACTTGTTTATCAGTGGTCTTCATTCCCTCACGCTGCGCACATTCGCTACAACCGTCACCATTGACGAGGTTTTCTGGTCACAATGGTGGGGTTCGCGGGGGGTGAACAATTCGTGACGTAGGTTTGGTGTGGTTTATCTCCGAATCACCCCAAATCAATTGTTTGTTGGAAGTTTGACTATGAGGAAATCGTCACGTCGCAAATCGGATCCCCATGCGACCAAGACGCCACGGCGTCATGACGCGTTTTACCTACTTGTTGGGTTTACGTTGATTTGTCTAGGAACGTTACTTGGATTGTCCGCGGGACTTCCAAAATGCCATCGCGCCTTTGCAATGAAGTCATTTGCGCGAACGATGGATCTTACGCAATTGCAATCCGAGGGCCTCGGCGACAATGCGTTCGTCCATCTAACCAACGTCGATTTTGATCGCCCTCCACAGACGAGTCCACTCGAACAAGTCACTTCGTCCGTGGCCAAACTCGCAAACCCAGCGGAATTGGGAAGTGACCCTAAATTGATTCGCGGCAAAATTGAGGCGATGAAACAGGATTTCGCTGGCACGCTTCAACAGGCACCCATTGGAACGCTTCTCGAAGAATCACTTCGTGGCATTGCATTGTTTTCCAAAGACACGGGCAGAACACAGCAAGCTCCGGTTGTAACGTTGGCTCGAAACAGTTCCACCGTGAAATCTGCGAGAGAGCAAATCGACTTGTACAACGAAATTCGCGGGTATCTCTGTCTCGATACGAGCGCCGCAGAAGTTAGCATGATCAAGACCCTCACCGCTCCGGACGCGATGGACCGGGGAGCAACGCAGTGGTTAGCAGCTATCAA
>CAXBHV010001543.1:0-2137 GCA_963974855.1 uncultured Rhodopirellula sp.
AGAAATCCGAAATCCACCCTTGACCAGAACTCCTTCATAGCAGCGAAAGGCGACTATGATTGTCTTTCATCTCGACGTGTGCCGTGACGTTTTATACAAAAAACCCCCTTCTTTTGATGCGTTGTCCCTCGTCCAGCGTCTCTCGAAGTAGTCAATAGTCAGCAAATTCGCGTTCGACTGCGGTCTAACGATTGATCAACGATTCGACGCTGACAGATTTTTATAAATAATTTGGCCCTCGGGGGGTTATTTCAACGCATCTCTTGATGCCAGCGTATCTCGCGGTCAAATTTCCCCTGCGATCCGCGGCGTTAGGCATGTAATTGATAAAGAGACCAAAATTGAAATTCTCTCCCCGGTACGAGTGCACCTTTGTTCTGAACGACGCTGCCACGGCGGCATTGATCGATTCGGCGTCCAGTCGATTCGCAGGACCGACACGCAGCGACATCAGCGACCTGTATTACGACGCCGCAGAATGGCAACGTCCGATCAAAGCCAAGTCGGTTGACAAAGAAATCTTCCGCGTGCGGCGTGTCGACCATGCCTGGAACGTCTTTCTGGAACAACAAAAGCGAGACAAGCAGACGACGACGCTGCGTCGAACCGTTGCCGCATCGAACGATCTAAAGCGACTCGAGTCCGACGTGGTTGACAAAACGTGGGACGGAAAATGGTTCCACAAAAACATCGTCAAACAAACGTTGCAGCCAAGTCTGAATATCCAGTTTGACCGACTCGCGCTGGATGCAACTTCAATCGAGGGTCCGATTCGTCTGACCGTCGACCAGAACATCCACTGTCGAATGCATTCCGAATTGGTCGATCCAGTCAACGTGGCCACAATTCAATTGCCTATGCATTTGGTGCGGATGAAATACTTTGTTTCGCTGCCGGCCATCTTCAAGTCGCTGATCTATGAATTTGCGCTGCTGCCGCAACGAACATCCGTGTATCGCCAGTGTGTTTTGCATCGTCCGATCGACCAATGTGCTGCCATCTACCGCTCGCCATCCTCAACCGAAACCATGTCCGCTGAACCACTTTCTGCCGCAACCGTTAGCGATAGCCAGGGGGCGACATGCCAATTTGGTTAACCGAAGCGGTTGGCACTCCGGACGACAGCACCGCGATCCAGATGGCCATTCGTTTGGTCGTGGCATTTTTGTGCGGGTGTGTGATCGCTGCAATTTATCGATGGGTACGTCCTCGAGAACAGGTTATGCCGACGTTCCCGGCGACGCTTGTGCTGTTAGCGATTCTTTGTGCGATGTTGCCTTTGGTAATTGGCCAGAACGTCGCCTGGGCATTCGGTCTGGTTGGCGCTTTATCGATCGTTCGATTTCGCACGGTGGTCGAAGACACGCATGACATCACGTTTGTGATCTTTGCCGTGTTAGTCGGAATGGCCGTTGGTGCGGATCGTTTGACCGTTGCCATCGTTGGCATGGCGGTAACCGGCGTCGCAGCATTTTTGGTGCGACCCCGACAACGGGGTGATGGTTGGACTCGCAGTGGCGCTCGATTGACGATCCGGCTTGGTGCCGGTCGAGATCCTGAAGCCGCACTTGGCAGCGTTTTCGAACGATTGCTCGAAAAAGTCGAACTGACATCCGGAGGGACCAGCAAGCAAGGTGCCTCACTCGATTTGAACTACCGTATTCGCTTGAAGGCAGACACCAAAGCAACGGACTTAATCAACCAATTGAATTTGATCGAAGGCGTGCAGAGCGTTGAACTGCGACAAGGCCGATAAAAATTTTTCATTCCACAGGAAACCACAATAATGAAGCGAAAACTGCTCCCCACTTGTTTGATCGCATGCACTTGTGTGCTCGTTGGTGCGATCGTCTACGCTCAGCCGCCAGGGACATTTGGTCCAGGCGGACCGGACATGCGAGGCCCTGGCTGGTGGCCCCGGAGGCATGAATCGTGAAGAACGCAAAGTGCTGAAGCAGTTCGACCAAGACGAAAATGGCTGGCTCGACAATTCCGAACGAACGCTAGCACGCAAAAGCCTGCTTGAAGACACCGCGTCAGTATCGAGAGAGCAGGGCCCCGGAGGCGGTCGTGGTCCCGGTGGGATGCGTGGACGCGGACCGGCAACGCAGCCAGGCACCCCAGGACCTAAGATTTC
>CAXBHV010001544.1:0-2133 GCA_963974855.1 uncultured Rhodopirellula sp.
TTGTACGGAGGCGGATTGTGGCTAGCGGAAATCTGAACCGCTCCTGCAGCCTTTCGCGTGCGTACAAGAACGCCAACGGTTGGCGTCGCGGCGACATCGGCATCAATACAATCGCGCCCACACGCAGTTAGGGCTGCGATGATCGCTTGTTTCAGCATGCATCCGCTGCTGCGCCCGTCGCGGCCCACGACAATTGGACCGTCGGGCAATTTGGACGCAAACGCAGCGACGAAGCGAACGGCCACTTCGGGCGTCAATGACTCGCCAACGATACCGCGAAGTCCGCTGACACTAATGATTAAATCGCTCATAAGGGGTGGTCTGTTCAACGTGAAAGAAGAGTGAGTGAATGGAGTTAGTTTTTGCCGCCCCACGTTGCAGGTGACCCTGCAAAACAAATAGAATCACGTTCTACACGAGGTATCAACGACGGTGCGTCAATCATGCAAAGCGGATCGCGTCCGCATGGTATATGATTGCGATGCCGCATCGGCGGCAGCCCATCGGTGGGCCGGTTCGGGTTTTCAGACGCATAGCTTAACTGCGAATCCGTAACATCGGACATCCTGCCTCTGTTTTTTTGACCACTGATTAACTATTTCGGAGCGATTCGTGCAAGAACTACTATCCGCTGTTGAAACCGCTGCGAGCGAGTCAAAGATTAGCAAGTCGGCTGCAGGCCACATTCGATCATGGCTGACCGAAGACCGGTATGCTCCGTACCGCGACGAAGTTGCTAAACACATCCGTGAAGGCCAGTGGCAGAAGCTGGATGACGTGTTCTGGACCATTATTCCATTCGGTACCGGCGGTCGACGTGGACGGATGTATCCAATCGGTTCCAACGCGATCAACGATCGAACTATCGGCGAAAGTGCACAAGGATTAGCGAACTACGTGGTCGATTACGCCAAACGCGAAGGACGCAGTGGTCAATTGTCGTGTGCGATCGCCTATGACACGCGACACAAATCCCGGCATTTCACCGAGCTATGTGCCGGGATTATGGTCGCTGCGGGATTCAAAGTCTATTTGCTTGACGATTACCGCGCGACGCCGCAGTTGTCGTTCGCGGTTCGCTACAAAAACTGTGACTGCGGCATTATGGTGACCGCTAGCCACAATCCGCCGAGCGATAACGCGGTAAAAGTTTACTGGTCAAGCGGAGCTCAGGTGTTGCCGCCGCACGACAAGGCGATCATTGAACAAGTGATGTCATGCCAAGAAATCAATGTTGCCCCGTTTGACAAAGCATTGGCCGATGGTCACGTCGAAGTGGTCACCGAAGAAATCGACAAAGCGTTTCTGGAGGCCGCTGCGGCACAAGCGTTCCCCGGACCACGTGACGCAAAGATTCTGTATTCGCCACTTCATGGTGTCGGTGCCGAAGCGGTAATGCCGCTGTTGCAACGCGACGGTTTCAAAGATGTCGAGGTTTATGGACCCCACGAAGAAAAAAGTGGCGACTTTCCCAACGTTCCCGGGCATGTTTCGAACCCCGAAAACAAAGCCGTGTTTGATGCACCGATTGAATACGCAAAGTCCGAAAACTTTGATTTGATCCTGGCGACCGACCCTGATTGCGATCGACTGGGCGTGGCCGCGCCTAAGACAACCGATACCGCAGGCGAATGGGGCACCTTTGACGGCAACCAAATCGGTTCGTTGCTAGCCGAATACATCCTCAGCAAACGAAAGGTCGCCGGCACGCTAACCGCCGACCATTATGTTGTCAAAACACTCGTCACCAGTGAATTGATTCGACGTATCGCCGAAAGTTACGGCGTTCGCTGCGTTGGCGATCTGCTGGTCGGATTCAAATACATTGCCGAAGTCATGGATCGCGAAGGACCAGACGAATTCGTCTTCGGCACCGAAGAGTCGCATGGTTACTTGGTGGGACAATACGCACGCGACAAGGATGGTGCGGTCGCTTGTATGTTGATGAGCGAATTGGCAGCGGAATTGAAAGCGGAAGGCAAATCGCTTCACACTCGCTTGGCCGACCTGCACCGTCAACATGGCTATCACAAGGAAGCGTTGATCAACTTGGTGATGGAAGGCAGCGAGGGCATGGCGGCAATGCAGCGTTTGATGAAAGCGTTCCGCGAAGCACCTCCCAAATCGCTCGCC
>CAXBHV010001545.1:0-2127 GCA_963974855.1 uncultured Rhodopirellula sp.
GCGCTGCAACTCAAAGGTGAATTTCGCAATTCAGGAGCCTGACCCAGAAGGAAATTGGCAGGTCTGGGAGCATCACGATGACGGAAGGATCTGCATCGGCAACTATCCGTTTCGATCGAGTACGGTTGCGTATGCTTGTAGCCTAACGGGCGATGGCACAAAGACGATTCGTGTTTCGTCTTCCAATAGCTCGGATGATCGTGAATACTTGGTTCAGAACGGACGCGTCGTCTCCGTCACGGAACGGAAGGCAGAACCATGAAATGCACGGGAGAACGGGTGGTTTGTTTTCTCGTCTGCTTGCAAGTCGTTCGCCCGTTCCCCGTGATTTCCAACGTTCTGCGATCATTTCATGTCCTCGCGACAGATGAATTTCCTGCTTCGACAAAACTTCATAAGCACGCCAACAAACTCCGGCAGTTAGAGATTTCAAAACCATGAAAACGCTAAAGCGAATCGTTCTTGGACTTTTTCTCGGCGCGGTGTTCGGTGGACTGGCGGGCGTGGCGATTCCGGAAACACGATCGCAGCCGGTGACAATTGCAATTGTTGCCGCAGTTGGCGCCATTTTTGGCTTTGTGATCGGGCTGATCGCGTCGCTCGTATCTCAACCAGGGGACGATAATCCTCCTGAAACTCTGGATGAGCTTGCGAGAGGTCGAGGCGGCGTCCTCGTAGGCGTGTTAGCGATTGTCGGATCGATAGTCTGGTTCGTTGCCGGAATTGGAATGGGGCGGATATATTTCTACCCGCCGATATTGCTCGTGTTTGGAATCGTAGCGTTAGGCCGTGGCATTGCAGCACGTAGGATGGCAACGGTTGGTGAAGAATAGCCTTTGTGCTGGCAATCTTCAGCTATCTCGAAGAAACGCAGAACCATGCCGTGCACACGAAGCCGGGATTGCGGCATTTTTGGCAATGGAAAGTAGTCACTTCCGGCTCGGTGACGGCGGACGTTCTGCTTGCATGAAAACAATCCAGATTCAAGCGGTAGTGCTCATCACGTTGCTTGGGTGTGGTACCGGTGATCCCGCCGAATTGCCAGCACTCGTAGGCGCACCTTTGACTTCCCCAAATACGCTAACGCTTGGAAACGAGGCCTTCGCTGTGGACACCTGTGAAATTTGGGGTTACCTCGGAAAACGCGACGGCAAATGGTACTGCCGGTGGTGCATAGACGCTGATGCAGTCGAACGCACTTTCACTGATTCTGACGAAGACGGTCCCTACACTTTCGAGATGCAGCCGACCTTGTCCGGGAATTCGCTACCGATCAACGTTTCGAGATGGCGTGAACTCGATGGCGTCGAATTCAAAACTGGTGCACACGGGGACGTCGACTATTACGACAACAAAGACCATTCCGCAATCTACACGCTTCGCTCGATGACGTCTTACGAGGAGTGCTCTAACAACACCGTGGCAATTCGACATGTTGACGGTGACCAATTTCGCGTTGTTTGGACCGGCAATGCGTTCGTGCATGGAGTTGGCGGCAATACTTTTTCGCTTGACGCCATTGCCACACTTACGAAGATTTCTCTGTCTGCTGAAATTGACGATGTGAGCGAAGTGGACGATGACGCAATCAGGCGGATATTTGAATCTGTCTTTCCACACGGGGATTTCACGCAACATCCCGCCGTCATCGACAAATTTGAAGAGGACGGTGTTCTCTACATGAGCTTTGACGCTGACTTCACACCAGAAAAATGAGCAGAACCATGGGATGCAAGTGCGGACTGGCAAGGTCTTGAAGACTAGCGGGTGTGAAGGATCGCCTGAGTAACTGTTAGCCACAGGATCAGTATCGAGTTTTGCAGCCAACCTATAAGCATCATGAGCTGAAGTGGTTGGTTGAAGCGTAAACAGAGAGGTAGTGAGGGTGAAAGGTATCGGCTGGCTGCCGAGCCCTGAACGAGATTGAGCTCCGAAATTATGGTTTCCTGTTGGCCCCGTCTATAAATGAACCTAGGCCCACGGTCTTTGCATGCCCGAAGGCGAAACTCGCGGTCGCGTCTTGGCGAGCGACATCGAGAGTCCCGGAGTCGAAGATCCACTCGCGCTTTTGCACTATGTTTTCAAGGCAACCAGTGACGCCCAAAGATTCTTGATCTGACTATGAAC
>CAXBHV010001546.1:0-2126 GCA_963974855.1 uncultured Rhodopirellula sp.
CACCTAACAACTATCAAAAAGTTGTCTCACTATCGTTGACACATTCCGTCGAGCCCCTGCGATTGATCGCACTTCCAAGGACTCGTGGCCTCGTCCAATACCCTATAATTCAACGCTGACAAACCACTAGTCTTTAGACATCAGTCGCCTTACGACTCTGCAATAAGCTGCACCTTCTGCATTTAGCTGCATAGGACACCTGCCTTCGGCAGCCTCCTCTGCCAAAATCTTTTCTTTGTCTCGACACTGCATTGGCACGCAAAACACGGTGATTTGAGCGTTCTGGAACGCGACGTTGCTCAGGAAACCGCACATTGGGATTACCGACCAACAGACTGGCATTGCGATTGCATTTAGGCCGTGAACAAGACCATCCGAGATTGAACTTCAGGCGGAGTTTGATCGGGTTGAAAAAGGTCGGGTTCTGCAACCGCTGTATTTAGCAGCCTGCTGGTCTTACCGATCTGCAAGAGAGGGTTTCAGCATGTCACGTCCTTCTTTCCGTGCGACGGCAATTTTTTCATTGTTGGTCGTGCTTTCGTCGGCCAGCGTTGCTCACGCCACGCACATCCGCAGTACGGTTGAGCGCCGACAACACGCCAACCGTGGTTTCTTTGTTAGCACTCACCACTACACACTTCGCTATCAGCCGGCGGTGTCCCCATGGCAAGCAAACGCGTCGCTTTTTGGAACGGCGAGTCCGGCGGCGAGTGAGGGAACTGCGACGACATCGGTGCAAACGGAGACCCCCGCACGCTGACCAACATGGCGTGACCGCGATAGTCACATATAGCAAACGTCTTATCAGCAAATCCAACTTCGGCTAAACAACATGATCCGTAACATCAAGCTCAAACGTGGTCTGCATCAATTCCTCCCTTACGAATTTGGTACGCTCGCCGGACTTCGTGAATCGACCCAGGATGGTGCCCAGATCATGATGGTTTGTTGTGCGGATCATGGCTTGGCCGCAGACAATATTTCCTTTGTTCGTCCCGAGCAGTGCATTGTGATTCAAAACATGGCTGCGTCCGTCCCCAAATATGATTCAGGTGAGGGCGGATCCGTGTTGGCGAGTCTCGCGTACGGCATTTCCACTGAACACGTGCAAGACGTTATCGTCTGCGGCCACTTAGCGTGCCGCATCATTCCTCACTGGTTAAAGTCGATCGTGGAACTCGGCAAAGACGATCCTGGCGGCAGCTTCAATCGGAATGCTCGGATGGTTGTCGAGAGTTTCTATCGTTGTCGATCCGCCGATGAACGACATACGCTGATGACGTGTGAACATCTCCTGTTCCAGCTCGAGAATTTGCGTTCGCACCCATTTATGAGAGACAAGTTGCGCAATGGCAAATTGCGATTGCACGGCTGGGTTGTCGACGACAACACCGCTCGTGTGCTCTGTTTTGATCCGAAGTCATCACAGTTTGTTTCGCCCGAAAGGACGCACTGTTAAGCGGAATCATGCTCGTTACATTTCCCTGAATCACACTCCAGTTTTGACAGCCTGGGTGTTATTGGGATCGAAATTTGGAATCAAGACAAAAGGCAAAACGCGTTGGACGCTGCACACGGTCGAATCGATAATTGAATCGGCTTGTTTGGCTAGTTGTGTGCTTGTTTGATACAGCGACATTGCCGTTAGACCGAATTCATGCCGACCGTCAAATGTCGTGTCCTGTTCACATGCGATGAACAACGCCGCCGCCCGTGCGGCGTGTCGCCGGACACCTGTCGCGCTGCCCTGGCGTGCTTTGACTCCGGCAGCGGCAAGTTTGATCAATCCTTTCAAAAAGCAGGCTCGAGTCGTGGTCGCGGGCGCCGCGATCCAAATCATCTCCCACGCCTCATGCGATTCCCAGTAATATCCATGGTTCACGAGATCGATAGCCAAACAGTGCAGCCGATAGATGGAATGCGGATCTTGCCCGTCTTCCCCACCATGCTCGTAGCGATGACCGCCGACACCTGAAACCGGATGAGGATGCATGCCGGGAACAAACGCATAAGGTGGAAACGGGCGAGAGCTTAGTCGTTGCGGCAGTGGCGGAATCAGCAGATCGCTCGTTAAATAATGGTGAATGCGTAATCGTTAGGCGATTGATTCGATCAAAGTATTGGCC
>CAXBHV010001547.1:0-2122 GCA_963974855.1 uncultured Rhodopirellula sp.
TATCGTGACAACGACAACGACGGTGTCGCTGATGAGAAACTTCTGTTGTTCAAAGGAACTGCAAAAATTGATGCGTCCCGCAGCGTCGAACATCAGGATAGCGGCTTGTTTTGGTCGATTGACAATTGGATTTACCTAAGTCGAGGACGCGAACGCTATAAGATCAATCCGCCTGTAAACACACCTGATCTTGCGTTGAAGGTGAAAGATGAGGTCGCCGTACGCGTATCGAAGAATCACGTTCAGGTTGCTCCGATCGAATTTGATTGGAACCAATGGGGCATGGACCAGGACGATACTGGGCGCCTGTTCTTCAGTGCCAATAGTGAACCGCTGAAAAGTTTTCAGCAACATCCTGGTTACTGGCGTCAGATCGCAAAACGAGCAGGCGGCCGATGGCAGAAACCGACGATCGGCAGTGATTATCAGCCAGAGTTTCTGACGATGCATTCGACGTGCGAGTTTGGCGATCGTGGTGAACCACACGCGTACCAGTCGTTCACGTCGGCGACGGGCGGTTCGATTTATCGCGGCAACCGCTACCCCGTGGACGTCCGCGGCGACTACTTCGTCTGCGATCCCACCGGACATTTGGTCCGTCGGGCACAACTGACGCGTGATGCTGGGAAGATCCTCGTCAGCAACGCTTATGAATCGCAGAAGACTGAGTTTCTCGTTTCCAGCGACATCAATTTTCGCCCGGTCAGCACGCATAGCGGGCCCGATGGTTGTTTGTACGTCGTTGACATGTATCGCGGGATGATCCAGGACGCGCCGTGGGTGAACGAGCAGATGCAGGACATGTTGCAGCGAACGGGACTGAATTTCAACATTCATCATGGTCGTATCTATCGCATTGTCCACGATGATTTTGAGCCTACTGCGGCTCCTCGATTGCTGGACATGACAATCGAGGAATTGGTGACGCAGCTGGACAGTGACAACGGCTGGGTTCGAGACACGGCTCAAAAGTTGATCGTTCTGAGAATGAACCCGTTTGATAAAACCGGTCAAATCCGGGAACAATATAGCGACCGTGCTTCTTTGTTCTATGAGCATGGGGACGAGGTGATTTCGTTGCTCCAACGCTCTGTTTCGATCAACATACGCCCGCTGGCTCGGCTGCATGCACTGTGGACGCTCGACGGTATCGGAGCGACGTCAGTGGAGCTGTTGGTCAAAGCAATGAGCGATGCGGATTGGCGAGTGCGTGAAGCTGCAGTGCGAATCAGCGAGGGTATCAACCCGTTCGAATACGAACCGGAAATTGCGAATGCATTCAGCCATCTCTCGGAAAGCGAAGACGATCCGAACGTTGCTCGCCAGTTGATCCTTTCACTTGGCGAGAATCTGACACCGCAAGCCATACAATGGATCGATCGCATCATCGAGCGACACATCAGCAACGAAGTCGTTTATTTGTCTGCCATGACGGCGTTGTACAAGCAATCGACTCCGCTGATCGAACGGATGCTGACGGGTGAAGCGTTCCGCACGATTCGTGATTCGGCAACACGGATTAATACGCAGCGGCGTTGGATGTCAGGCATTGCGGGCTGGGAGCAGGAAAGTGCGCCACCGCGTCCCTTGGATGATGAAGCAATCAAGTTGGTCGAAGACGGCTATCACATTTACGCCCAGCTGTGCATCAACTGTCACGGGAAGGACGGTCGCGGGATCCCGGTTGCGGGGCTGCCGGCGAAGGCTCCTGCGCTGGCGGGTTCTCCGCGGGTGACAGGACAGAAGGAAGTTTTGGCTCGAATTGTGTTGCATGGTCTGGCCGGTCCCGTCGATGGAGAAAATTATCACGAAGTGATGGCACCATCGGACAAACAGAGCGATGAATGGATCGCGGCCGTGACCAGTTACATTCGTCAGGACTGGGGGAATCTCGCCACGGTGATTCGTCCCGATGATATCGCGGATGTTCGCGCCGCCAGCAAGGGACGCTATCGACCATGGACCCAAGAATCACTTCGGCGTTTTAGTTTGCCGCAACTCGACGACCGTGATTCGTGGCGAGTCGACTCCAACGCTGGTCCGGAATCTGCGGCTCGAGCGATCAACGGCAAGTCCGATTCGTGTGACAACCAAAATCAACCGGGGCGACGGTTCGAAATCG
>CAXBHV010001548.1:0-2122 GCA_963974855.1 uncultured Rhodopirellula sp.
CGAACCCATCACAAGATTGAATGCCACCCGCGACGCTGACGTTATCAACGATCGACTTTGCGGCCCGAGTGCGGATATCGCTGTCCCCAAGGTCAGTGGCAATTTCTGCTGCACAGATCGTGTTCGACAGTCCGTCAAGCACATCGGTAAATGAACTGACGTTTCGTGGGATAAAAAAGCCCCGACTCGATGCGTTCTTTGAGATAGCGCCCGAAGTTGACTGCGAACCATTATCCGAGACACCGCCGTTGAGCTGCAGTGCCGAGTCGCCGACTGCACAGGCATAGTTGGTTCGCCCTTGCGACGGCAGTCCCTTACCGGGGTCACTTGGACAACGAAATCCGGGGATCTCAGTCAACCAAGGTTCATATCGAGTCGCTGCGTGATGATCCAGTGAACGACGCGGGTTCGGTCCCATCGGAGGAAACTGAGCGCCCGATACCGGATCTTTGTAGGGATTGCTGATCTGTTCCCACAACGCCTGTTGCTCAATATATGGCGTAAGCCCAACCAACCAGCTGACTTCGAGCCGACTACTGGACATTGGAGCATTTGCCACCGTGTGTCCCTCAGGAACTCCAGCCAAGCTTGGGGTTCCCGTGCCGTGCTTGGGGATCTGGTTGTACGCGGCGTGGTAATTGTGAACGGCAAGGCCGATCTGCTTAAAGTTGTTGCTGCAACTCATGCGACGCGCGGCTTCGCGAGCCGCCTGTACAGCGGGTAGCAATAGCCCCACCAATACGCCGATGATTGCAATAACAACCAATAGCTCTACCAATGTGAAGCCTCGCCGTTGGGTTTGAAGACTGATCCGCATACAAAAGGTCCTTAACGAGTAGGGAAGAGGAGTACAACATGACCTACCTCTAGGTAGATGGATAGAACTTCAGAATGACTCAATGTCATCCCGCAGAAATTTGCCTCTGTCATCTATAGAGATTCAGCCAGCAAATGGATTGTGTCGATTTCGTTCTGAGAAAAAATGTATTCCTCAGCTTGTGGATCACGTCAGGAAAATCGGTTTAACACAGTTGCGATAGTCCGTAATGGTGAGCGATCTCACTCTACGGACTACAGAAGGTTCTATAGACTAGCAAAAACTCAATCAAATGTGCAACCAACTGCAGAGCAAAAAATCCAACAAAAATTATTTTGCTTTCGCTGATCTTGCAACTCGCTTGTGACGATCGTTTCAGTCGCTAACAATCGCCCGTTCTATTAGTAATTGCAGCCACTCTCGTTCCCTCACTTTGAGGGGGTGGCAAATAGTCGCTGCGGCACCTTCTCGAAGTGAGATTCTGCTTTCGCGACAATTAAAAGAAGGTCGCCGTTCATCTAGCGACGAGAGTCTGCTACCGGAATACCTCTGCTTTAGTCGCGGCCAATCACTCGAGGTTTTCACAGGTGAGTCATTAGGCGACTGCACGCTAGAGGGGTTCGTCTAATGTTAAGAACTCAAACCGAAAAGCGGACCGGTGCTGTCGCCGAACGATTCGACTTCGACGCCGTTAACCTCCAGCATCGAGTGATAAAGATTGCACAGCGGCATCTCTTTGTAAGCTATATGCCGCCCGCTTTGAATCTTTCCACCACCGCGCCCGGCGACCAAAATCGGCAAATTGTCGGGGTCGTGGCGATTACCATCGGAGATACTCGATCCACACATGATCATCGAATTGTCAAGCAAGGTCGATTCACCTTCGCGAATGCCTTTCATCTTTCGCAGCAAGGACGCGAACTGCTCCACGTGCCAACGATTAATTTGTTGATACTGGTCAATCTTGGCATCCTTGTTCTCATGATGGCTCATTTCATGATGGCCGCCCTTGACGCCATCTAGGAACGAGAAATTGCGTCCTGAAACATCGTTGGCGAACATGAACGATGCAACTCGCGTCGAATCCGTTTGGAAAGCCAGCACCATCAGATCCAACATCACGTCGATGTGTTCACGGAAATCATTGGGCACTCCAGGGCGACGGCGGGCAATTTCCACCGGATCGATACTCGGTTCCCACTCGCGTTCTTGCCCACGAGTGGCAAATTCAATCCGGCGTTCGACCGCGCGGACCGCTTCGAGATACTCGTCCATCTTGAATTGATCATCTCGTCCCAAACGTCC
>CAXBHV010001549.1:0-2120 GCA_963974855.1 uncultured Rhodopirellula sp.
GAACATCTTGGGCAACCGGACTATCGATTTCTAGCTCAGACTGAACTTGGAGGCACAGCGTCGCGCGGCTCGGTAAAGTTTTCCAAACCAACGACACCGTTTGAACAATTGCTGCTCGGTGCTGCTCAAGGAAGCGTTCGATCTCGCGGTTCACTCAGCCCCGACACGCCCAACATTGCGTCGTGGACGTGGGTCACCGTTGACGACAGTCCCCAACGTATAACATCTCCTCCAACACGGTAGTATCGTCATGCTTTCGCGTCATTTAACTATCGTCTGCTGGCTCGCCGCATCAATGCAAGCAGTATCGCTTGTCGTGCCTTACTCTGCTGTGGCTCAGATCGAGGAGGCGTCACGGGTGCCGGAAGCATTGGATCGAGGCCAAAAAGTGCTGCGACGAGAACCTGAGTCGCATCGATACACAACGTCATGGGCGTTAATCATAGGAATTGATTATCAAGGCCGCGAACTCGCGAGTCCTCGCGATCGGTTGGCATTACCGCCATTAGGCAATGCGGAGAAAGACGCACGCGCTATTCATGAGTTGCTGACAACGCACTACGGTTATGCGGCGGAACACACACGATTACTAATTGGAGAGACAGCAACCGACGCGGCGATCCGTCAAGCGATCGGTGCATTGAGAGATCCACAAGTCGTTCAGTCCAATGACAGCGTTCTCGTATTTTTTGCAGGTCACGGCGACAAGATTGAAGGAGAACCTCTCGACCGCGCCGCAATCTATCCCTATGACGTTCAATTATCGAACGGCAAACCAATCAATAATTACATCAGTTTGTACAGCGACTTGTTCGGCAAATTACGGACAAGCCCTGCAACACACAAACTGGTGATGCTAGATAGTTGCTATTCCGGCGAGATCCTTAAGGCCGGATTCCATTCGGCGAGCGAGATCGACGACCGTGGTTCACTGAAACTGTTTCATGAACCGGCGTTCCAGGCCATGACATCTTGTCGCGCTTTTCAGGTGGCTACGGACGGACAAGGAATTCATTCTCCATTCACGACCGCTGTGCTCAAGGGACTTCAGCATCTGCCCGCCCGGGAAAGCGGATTGTATCTCGATGGCATTTGGGCGAGTGGCTTGTTTTCTTACGTCGCCCCGCAAGTACGAAGCCAATCCGAATCTCAGCAACCCCAGTTCGGGATTCTTGAGGGCGATGGCGAGTTTCGTTTCTTCCCCCAGGGTGACTTCGCTCGATATAAGCTCCCGGTCGATGAACAAAAACTGCTGCGGTCGATGGTTGCGAGTAGTCTTGGCGATTGGTGGTTTGCCGAAATCCCCTGGTTCATTCCAAGTTTGAGAGAACGTATTGTTGCGAGGCTCACCCCAGAGCGTGGATCGGTCGAGGCGGTTTCGGTAAGTCGAGATCAGTTACGAGAGATTATTGGCGAGATGATCGATGAATCAACCCTAGACAAAACAGTAGACAGGTCAGCAAATCAATCAGAAGATAAAGCCTCATTGACTGCGGATCAATTGTTTTCGCTGCGTTGTGGTCATGCAAAATTGCTGCTAGATGCTCATGGTACGCCTCGTTTCAAAGCCGCTTTAGGGGAGCTGATTTCGTCGCTCGAGAGTTTCGGGGATAGACTCCAGGCCCCAGATCTACATTTGCTGGCGACTGCGCACCACCAGTTGGCGAATCGCGAAACCGGCTCGAAGCACTATCTCGCAGCGATTAAGCAATATCAGGGAGAAGCAGACAGCAGGGCGCTGCTGGCGCTCTGTCATGCAGATTTTGGTCAATTCCAGATGGATGTCACCAAATCACCTGCGTCTGCGGCTAACTCGTTTCGCGCGGCAGATCGTGAATTTGGCAGCGACGCACCAGCGCCGTTTCGCATTTTCGTGCTCTGCAAAGAAGCCGACGCATGGCTGAACCGAAATCGATGGGCGGAAGTCGACGAGCGACTTGGCGAAGCTCGCCAGATCGCAGAGACATGTGACAGCGGACAACAACTGAGTGCCTATGTCTATAGCAAACTTGCTTGGGCACGCATGATCCAGTGGGAAATTGATGCGGCGGAACATTGGTTCAAAAAGTCCAATCTCGCGTTGAAGGATGCGTTCGCTGGCAGTGGTCCGATGCCAGACT
>CAXBHV010001550.1:0-2119 GCA_963974855.1 uncultured Rhodopirellula sp.
AGCGATGCCGAACGGATCAAGCCACGCGTGGGTTACATGTCGCAACAATTCAGTCTGTATGGCGACTTGTCAGTGCAAGAGAATCTCGATTTCTACGGCCGCATTTACGGGCTCGATTCCGATCAATTAGCGCAGCGTCGCGAGCAAGTACTCAAATTAACTGGGTTGGGAAATCGATTGCCCCAACTAGCTCGTACGTTGTCCGGCGGTTGGAAACAGCGATTGGCTCTGGCGTGTTCCTTGATTCACGAACCCGAGGTTTTGTTTCTTGATGAGCCGACCGCGGGCATTGATCCGGTCGCACGCAGGCAGCTTTGGGATTTGTTGTTCGAGTTGTCTGGCCGTGGGGTGACGTTGTTTGTCACGACGCATTACATGGACGAGGCCGAGCGATGCAGCGAAGTCGGCTATCTCTATCAATCGCGGCTATTGGTCCTTGGCAAGCCTCATCAATTGAAAGAATTGCCCGAAGTGAATCCGGCGGGAACGCAGCGGTTCGAAATTCGGTTGCCCAGTCCGGCGCGTCACTTGGTGCCGCTGCGTCAGGTTCCCGAAGTTCATGACGCGACATTGTTCGGAGAGACGATCCACGTGCTGATGGATCAAACTCGCTCGCCCGCTGATGTGCTGCGTGAACTAGGCATTTCACCCGCGGAAGAGACACGTGAAATCGCACCCAGTTTGGAGGATGTTTTTGTCACGTTGACTCGCAATGCAGAGCGGCGATCGAGTGCGGAAGCCGAATCAACCGAAACCTCGGAACCACTCGCCTCTGATGACGTTCATTCGTCTGCAGCGTCCAGCAAACCCGCCCCCTCAAACTCTTTGCAAAATTCGGTTGCTGAGCGAACCTCTACCCCTCACGGGACGTGGACCGGGCTGTGGGCAGTTTTGCTCAAAGAGTTGGTGCACATTCGCCGTCAACCGACCACATTGTTCTTCATGCTGGTGATCCCAGCGATGCAAACGATCATTTTTGGTTACGCGATTGACACTCAGATCGAACACATCCCGACCGTCGTCTTTAACATGGACGGCCGTCAAATGTCGCGAGAGTTAACGGCAGCGTTTGAAAATACGCGTCGATTCCAGATCAACGGCCACGTGTGGGACGAAGAGTCGTTTCAACGATCGCTTTCATCGGGCAGCGCAAAAGTGGGCATCCGTATCCCACCGAATTACGTTGATCAATTGCTGCGAGGCGAACAAACACGTTTGCAAGTTTTGATTGATGGCAGTGATTCGCAAGTCGCGACGACGGCACAAAGTACGGCACAACTGTTGGGCATGAATTTGTCGATCCAGTTGGCACGAAAAAAAGGAGACGCATTGCAATTGGCTCCCGCCCGCGACGCGTCCGGTTCCGGCACGCTGCCGATCGAAGTGCGAACACGCATGTTGTACAACCCCGATTTGGACAGCTCTCATTTCTTTGTCCCAGGGTTGGTCGGAATCATCCTGCAATTGGTCACCCTGTTCCTGACCTCGTTCGCCGTCGTTCGCGAACGGGAACTTGGCACGTTAGAGCAATTATTCGTAACGCCGGTGGGCCGCACCGGATTGTTGCTAGGCAAGTTGATGCCGTATGCGTTGGTGGGGTTCGTTTCGCTACTGACCGTAATGGTCGTGATGATCTATGTGTTCGGAGTCGAGATTCGAGGTAGCATCACGTTGCTGCTGGCGCTGTCGATGTTGTTTATGGTTTGCTCGTTGGCCTTGGGGTTATTGGTTTCGACGATCGCCAAAACCCAACTCGAAGCATTTCAGTTTGCCTTTGTGATCATGTTGCCCTCGGTCTTATTATCGGGCTTTGTGTTTCCCCGCAGCGAAATGCCGCTGCCGATATACCTGGTGACGTTTGCGATCCCCGTGACGTATTACATCGAAATACTTCGCGGCGTCGTACTCCGCGGTGCAGATATTATTGATCTGATGCCGTGGGTGATTGGGCTGACCATTTGTGGTGCCGTCGTCCTGACGCTCAGCGTGGCGAGATTCCAAAAGCGACTGAGTGTATAGCCGTTGCAGTCTCCGAAATGTGTGCTATCGAGGACGTTGAATGTTTAGACGCGTCCCCCCACAACCGGGTTTTTCTTTGAGTTGAGCGGAGTTCATGCTG
>CAXBHV010001551.1:0-2117 GCA_963974855.1 uncultured Rhodopirellula sp.
TATCGCTGATCCGTAACGATACCGAAAAAGTCGTCGCGTTTGCGGGACGTTTCATCGAAGCGAACCCAGGCAAATCGCTGTTCACGGTCGCCACCACGACGATCATCTTGGCCGAACCGGAACGCATTCTCGGCGGCGACGAAGTCGTCTTTGATGCCGATGGGAACCCGATCGTGGTCTCCAAGGCGGGCATCGTAGGCCGCTCGATTGAATCAACCGGCAAAGCCGCCGAACACATTTCCAACAACTTTGTGCAACCGCTGTTCTATGCCGCACTCGCCTTCGCAGGAACGTTTGCCGCGTTGTGGATCATGCTAAAGCTATGGCACACTCACAAGCGAGAAAAACAGCTAACTGAACAAGCGATGCTGAAAAATCTGCCCTCCGAAGACCAGGCCTCATGATCGACTAAAATAATTGTCTAGTCCTGCGTCGCCCCTCTCTTCCGAATTCGATTCTGTGAGTCTCAACTTATGAACCGCATTGCACGGCCACTCTATCTCTGCCTACTCATTCCAATCGCCCTCTTTGCGCAATCACTTGCGACACCCCAAAACGCGAATGCCGACGACCGCCCCAACATCGTTGTTCTTCTCTGCGATGACCTCGGTTACGGCGACATTCAGTGCTACGGTCACCCTCACATTAAAACGCCCAATCTCGATCGACTGGCCGATGGCGGCATCCGCTTTACGGACTTCTATTCTGCCGCCCCTGTTTGCTCTCCTTCTCGGGTTGGCCTACTGACCGGTCGCAGCCCCAACCGCGCGGGCGTCTACGACTGGATCCCTGAATCCAGTGCCCCACAACCCGATCGCCGCGACCAAGTCCACATGCAAGCCGACGAGGTGACCATTCCGATGTTGTTGAAACAGGCGGGCTATGCAACCTGCATGGCGGGCAAATGGCACTGCAACAGCCAGTTCAATTCGGCGGAGCAACCTCAGCCTGGGGATTTTGGATTCGACCACTGGCTCGCCACCCAGAACAATGCATCGCCGTCGCATGACTCGCCCAAAAACTTTGTCCGCAACGGCACTCCGATTGGCAACACCGACGAGTTCAGCTGCCAAATCGTTGTGGATGAAGCCATTGATTGGCTACAGTCCGCCGACAAATCACAACCCTTCTTTTTGTACGCCGCGTTTCACGAACCCCACGAACCGGTCGCATCTCCACAATCACTGGTCAATCAATATCGTGACGTGGCTGTGAATGAAAATGAGGCTCAGTATTTTGCTAATGTTACCAATGTCGACATCGCCGTCGGGCGACTTGTCGATTCACTTGAAACACTCGAATTACGTGAAAACACCTTGATCATCTTCACGTCCGACAACGGTCCGGAAACCCTCAACCGCTACCCCAATGCAAAACGATCTTACGGACGCCCTGGGCCGCTGCGAGGCATGAAGCTGCACACCACCGACGCTGGATTTCGTGTTGCAGGAATCATCAACTGGCCAGCAAAAATCCAAGCCGGGCAAATCAGCACGACGCCACTCTCCTCACTCGATTTCCTACCGACGTTTTGCTCACTTGCGGGCGTTACCCCTCCTGAGGACCTCAAACTTGACGGCGTGTCGTTCTCGACTTGGCTGGACGGCGAGTCGTTCGTTCGCAGCAAACCGCTGGTCTGGGCCTACTACAACGCAATCAACGAAGCCCGTGTCGCGATGCGGGATGGCAAGTGGAAAGTGCTGGCAAAGCTTGATAGCGGCGACTTCCCAAAACTGCAAAACGTCACTCGCAAGTCAGCCGCGATGCTGGCCAAGGCAAAACTTACCGATATCGAAATCTATGACATTTCCAAAGACATTGGCGAGACCAATAACCTCGCCAGCGAAAATCCTGAGTTCACTGAAACGATGACACAAAAGTTGCGAACTCAATACCAGGAACTGCTCGACGGATCGCATGTCTGGTAAGCCTCGCTGAGATCGCAGTATTGACTGTCACCGGCTTTCCAGCTGTGCAAATTCAGTGTCTGCCGATGCGGTTGATCCCAAATAGGAAGTCGAGGCACGCTGATATAGGCATCACGCAAGCGTGTTGACGGCTATGCAAACAGTTCCGAGATGACGGCGCCTTCGACGTCGGTCAAGCGAAAATCGCGG
>CAXBHV010001552.1:0-2116 GCA_963974855.1 uncultured Rhodopirellula sp.
TGTCGCCGCCGCGAGGACGGGGGGCGTTGGATGCGTAGCGAGCAAGAACGATTAATGGTGCTGCGAAGTGCCATCGCCGCAGGAGTCGAATACGTGGATATCGAGGCCGACATTGCCTCACAAATTCCTCGCTACGGCGATACAAAACGGATCATCAGCTACCACGATTTCGCGGAAACCCCTGACGATCTTGAAAGTCTGGCTGCCGCGATGGCGGATGAGGACGCCGATATCGTCAAAATCGCAACGATGGCCAACAGCTTCTCGGACAACATCCGTATGTTGAATATGGTCAAAAGTGCCACGCGACCGACAATCGGAATTTGTATGGGCGAAATCGGGATGGTGACCCGAATTCTGGGCGAGCGAGTTGGATCGCCGTTCCACCTACAGCGCCGACAAGAAACTGGCGCCCGGACAGCTCAATTGGAAGGAAATGAACACGCTGTACCGCTACAAAGAGATCAACGAAGAAACGGAATTGTTTGGCGTGGTCGCCGACCCCGTGGCGCACAGCTACAGCCCGCTGATTCATAACACCGCCTTCTACGATCAGGGGCTCAATGCACGGTATTTGCCATTCCGGGTTCCCGCAGATGATCTGCATATCTTCCTTCAAAATGCACGCAATCTCGGGGTCAGTGGCATCAGTGTCACGATCCCTCACAAGGAGCGAACGCTCGAATATTGCACGCAAGCGGAATCGAGTGCGAACGGAATCGGTGCGGTCAACACCGTGATTTTCCAGGGCAAAGACAACCTTGGCTATAACACCGATTACCGCGCGGCGAT
This sequence comes from uncultured Rhodopirellula sp., assembly GCA_963974855.1. GTDB lineage: Bacteria > Planctomycetota > Planctomycetia > Pirellulales > Pirellulaceae > Novipirellula. Next base: position 793 of record CAXBHV010001552.1, read on the forward strand.
GGATTGCATCGAAGAGGTGCTGACCCTGAAAAAAGACGTCGACAAGCCGATGCAAGGGATGTCGGTGTTGATTCTTGGCGCCGGCGGTGTCTCTCGGGCTCTGGCCTGGGGATTGCGTCAACGTGGAGCCGAAATCACGATCACGTCGCGGACCTTTGAACGTTCCAACCTTCTGGCGTCCGAAATCGGATGCCGCGTGGTTGAATGGGAAGATCGACACTCGCAAAAGGTCAACCTGCTGGTCAACGGAACCCCGATCGGAATGCATCCCGATGTGGACAGCACCCCGTACAACCCGTCGGCAATGAACCAATTTATGGTCGTCTTTGACACCGTTTACAATCCCGAAAGTACGTTGCTGATCAAGCATGCTAAAAAGCACGGCTGCCGAATCATCACCGGGATCGATATGTTTGTTCGTCAAGCAGCGTACCAGTACAAATTGTTCACCGGACGCGACGCCCCGATCGCCTTGATGCGAGACACCATCAAAAAAGCGACCAACCCAGTTCAATTGAATTAAGCATTTGCGGCATTAGGAGTGAACGTGACGCAGGATTTCTCGCAAAACACCCCAGAACCGTCGGAAACCTCCGACCAGGACACCCCGTCGTTGCTCGCAGGAGTGACGATTCGCAAGGCGATGCCAACGGACGCCGAAGCAATTCACGCACTGCTTCGGCCTTATGTGACACAGCGATTGTTGTTGGCCCGCACCGAAGCCGAAGTGATCGAGCTGACGCGGCACGGTTTTATGGCGGTGCGAACCGATGACGGCAAAGAAAAATGCCTCGGTTTTGCTGCGGTCGAGATCTACAGTGCCAAGCTGGCCGAGTTGCTCAGTCTGGCCGTGCACCACGAGTATCGCAACATCGGTGTTGGCCGAATGTTGGTCGATCACTGTGTCCAGCGTGCCCGTGAACTCGGCGTGATGGAAGTGATGGCGATCAGTTCCTCCGAAGAATTCTTTAAAAATTGTGGCTTCGATTACTCGTTGCCCGACCAGAAGAAAGCGTTCTTCTGCCAATTACGCCCCCGCCATCCGCACTAGATGCCGACCGACTTTTTGGCGTCAGGCTCGGCAACCGGTTTTGCTGGCGTGGGTTGGCCAGTGTTCGCTCCATTGGGGGCAGCATCGGGTTTGGGCAGCGGAAGAGGTAGCGACTCGGCCGGCTCAGGCGAAAAGTCTATTGCATTTGGGGCGGTTGGTTGCAGCGTCGACTCGCGAGCGTCGTCGCTAGTACCAGCAATGGCAACGCGATTTTCCAATTGACGAAGCGTTTCGGCGAACCCCGGCAGCGACGTCAACCAGCGAAGCTCGGGA
>CAXBHV010001553.1:0-2110 GCA_963974855.1 uncultured Rhodopirellula sp.
ACAGCGCGTTTGCAAATGGATGATCAACCGCGGCCACCCGGTTATCGCCGCCGTTATCCGACTGAAACCCATGCCGTACAAACTTCCGCATCCCGAAGCTGCTGTACCAAAACTGGATCCCAACCGTATCCCTGTTTCGCTCCACTCGCTGATCTATCACGCCGAGTTGTACGGAATTGCCGACGATTCATACCGCATGAAGGTGCTCGACGGACTGACCGATACTGAACGCGACGAACTCGCGGTGTCGGTTGCCATTTTCGACGACGCCTTGGACGAATGGCTTGCTGGACCGGAGGCTCTCGATCCAAATCCATCGCCAGAGTATGTCGCGTTCTCGGCTATGCGAATGGCTGTAGATTCGCTATGAATCAATTGCGATTGAACCGCCCCGACTGCGCGGATAACCATCGCATGCAACGGAGGACGGGTGGTCCGTTTTTTCGTCTGCTTGCAAGTCTTTCGCCCGTCCCCGCTGATGCGTAGCGTTCGTCGAGTTGCAAACACAAAACGTTGATGCAAAATCCCTACTCTCCAACGCAGCTGCCATCTGAGCTTAGCCCCAGCGTGGCGAGAGACTTGCATTGGTGGCGAAAACTGTTGCCCGGATTCGTATTTTACGTCTGGGGCGCCTCGTTGTTGTTCATGTTGCGATACGACAATGAGGTCTTTCTCGTTCACATTGGTCTCACGGTTGTGATCTCAGTCGTGTCAGTCCTCGTGAGCATAGTTTCCGCAATCTGTTATGCGCGCGGTACACGCGATTTACTTGGAGTATTTTGTGTCGCTTGTGGATCGCTGATTCTGTTTGCCGTGCAATTCGCATTCATCAAAATGCTGTGGCGGCACTCCTATCACCTAATACCAATGTAGTCTGGACGGTCAACCGTTCATCTTTGCCGCAGACTCCAAACGCACTGTATAATTACGACGAACCATGGGTTGGACGCGGAGGACTCGAAAGCGTTTTTTGGCAGTGGTTGCCTTTCCGCTCGTCCCCGGTCAACCCGGTCGTTATCGGAACGGTGCGCGGACGTGCGATCCTGACGCATTCATCTATCGTGCTGACCATGAATCTAACCCGATGGCAAAACTGCGATGGGACTACCTGGACCGTTTGAACTTGTCGTGATCGCTGGGATCCTGCTCATCCTGTTCGGGCTACCTGTCGCGATCATCATCGCTCTTGTCTTATACATGAAACGCGACAAACAAAACTGACACTCCGACGCAATCTAACGCTGTCGCCACGCTGTCATGATTTCGCCTATCGCGGTACCGGCGTTGCATATCCACGGTCGTCACCCAACACTCGACCAATGCCCGCTACAATCGCCGATAACAATGCGATGGTGACGGAGCGGCGGTGGTCGGCGTTTTCGCAGTGGTGAGTCGTTCGCCGCCGCCCGCACATCGCTCCCGTTACCCGACCTGACGATGCAATTGTTCAATTCGCATGACAACGCGACGCAATCTGTACACCGGTATCGCGAGAGTCGTTATCTTGATTCTCGCTACGCTGTTTTCACTGAAGCTCGCCGTATTCGCATTCATCTGTGGTGCGATTACCGTTTCCGCGTTTGCGACATCTCATCAGGCAGCTGCTTACATGGCTTTGATCGCAACCGTGATCCTCGGCGCGTGCGGATGTTTCACTCTTTTCGGCGGAATTGTCTTTGCGTGTTCAAGCGGCACTCCACGCACTATGACAGACACGCACAAGATCACGTTCGCCGATCGTCTTGCGGGCGCTCTTATTGCCGCATGCGGTGCATCTCTGGTCGCTCTAATTGCTGGCCTCTTTGTGATGCGGGGCGATTACGGATGGGCCGGCAGTTTCCTGGCTTTCTCCTCGATTCTTGCAACTGGCACTGCACTCGGCTACGCTTTTCCTGACTTTGGTGGCGACTTCGCTGACTCTGTGTTCTCGTTCTTCGAGTCGATTCTAACTTGATGCCCAATGATTCGCGGGGGCGGGTAACCATGCCATTCAACGGAGCACGGCACAGCGTTCTGACAAATGGAAAATCAAACTGCCGTGCCCGCTGATGGCGGCCGTTGCACTGGCCCAGGCGGGGGATTGATGTTGGAGTCAACTCGTTGTGTAGTT
>CAXBHV010001554.1:0-2109 GCA_963974855.1 uncultured Rhodopirellula sp.
AGCGAACCTTCTAAGATCACCGTTTCGGTGGATGACCGCAGCAATTCGCTGATTGTCACCGCAACGCCGCAAGATTTTAATCAAGTGCGTGAATTGGTTCTCGCGTTGGACGAGGGAGGCATGCAGAGCGAAGAACGCGTCGAAGTGGTTACCCTCAAAGGTGACATCAAGGCCGATATTGTTAAGCAAGCCCTTGAGTCGATTCTCGGTGCCTCCGTGAAGACAGCGAGCGCGACTACCGATTCAAAAGCTAGCAGCACACCGTCGACATCCTCGACCAACGGCAGTACGGGCACTCCCAGTGCTGAGGACATCCAACGCCGAATTGAAATGTTTCGTTCGATGCGTGGTGGCGGCGATACCGGGCGTGGCGGTGGCGATACCGGCGGTGGGCGTACCGGAGGTTTTGGTGGCGGTACTGGCGGAGGTCGACCCACCGGGGGAGGACGTCCTACGGGCGGCGGTGGTCGCGGTCGCTAATCGCGTCCCAAATCTCACCAACTCGATCGCGGATTGTGAAATGATTTCTTCCGCGAATTGCGTTACACTTGAACTATTCGCTGACCTCCCCCTGCTGAGCGATGATTGTATCGCGGCATCCCCTCACGCCGCTTGAACCCATACGTTGCTAGAAAGATCGAAAAGATGATCATGCATGCTGGTGAAATCCTGAAACGACGCGGATTACTCACCCCTGAACAACTCGAACAAAGCCGGCAAAGCGACTCGCCAAGTGTCGTCCAAGCCGCGATTGAGTTGGGTTACATCGCTGAACGTGACGCGCTGGGTGCGTTGGCCGAAGAAGTGGGGCTCGATTACGTTGACCTCCGCGAAACCGAGGTCGATCTCAAAGCACTCGAAGGCTTTCCGCAAAAGTTGATCTATCGGCAATCGCTGTTCCCGATTGGATTTCAGGACGGTTCGATCGTCGTCGCGACGTCCGATCCGCTCGATCTGTATCCGTTGGACGAAGCGAGTGCAGCGACCGGCAAAAACATCATTCCGGTAGTCGCCGAACGTGCCGAAATCGCACGATTGGTCAAACAGCACCTCGGCGTCGGTAGCGAAACGGTCGAAGGCCTGATGGCTGCGAAAGATGACGACGACGTCGAATTGCTCGACGCGTTTGAATCCGACGGCAGCGAATTGAGCGAAATGGCGCAAGAAGCGTCGGTGGTTCGACTGGTCAACGAAATTCTGCTCGAAGCGATCGAGACGCGTGCTAGCGATGTTCACATCGAAAGCCAATCCGACGGACTGCAAATCCGCTATCGCATCGACGGTATCCTGCATCCGCAACCCGCTCCACCTGAGATCAATCGATTCCAAGCGGCCATTATCAGCCGTCTGAAAATCATGGCTCGGATGAATATTGCCGAAAAGCGATTGCCGCAAGACGGACGGATCAAATTGCGAGTCCACGGCCGCGAAGTGGATATCCGGCTCAGCGTGATCCCGATGATCCACGGCGAAGGTCTGGTCATGCGTGTATTGGACAAGTCGTCGATGGTGTTCAACCTCGAAGGCTTGGGGATGAACCCCGCGATCTACGAGACGTTTAGCAAGATCATCGAATATCCGCACGGCATCGTGCTTGTCACCGGACCAACGGGTTCGGGAAAAACAACGACGCTGTACAGCAGTTTGCTGCAAATCCGTAGCCCCGAAACCAAGATCATCACGACCGAAGATCCAGTCGAGTATCAGCTAGATGGCATCAACCAAATCCAAGTCCATCCAAAAATCGGATTGACCTTTGCCGCTTCGCTTCGCAGTATCCTGCGTCATGACCCCGACGTCGTACTCGTCGGAGAAATTCGTGACCTCGAGACCGCTGAAAATGCGATCCAAGCATCGCTGACGGGTCACTTGGTGTTTAGTACGCTGCATACAAACGATGCCGCCGGAGCGTTCACTCGTATGGGCGACATGGGTGTCGAACCGTTCTTGGTCGCAGGAACCGTCGAAGCGGTATTGGCACAGCGACTGGTGCGTCGCTTGTGCAAGCATTGCAAACAACCGATGAGCGATGCCAAGTCCGAAGTGCCCAGCGACTTTCCCTGGGATCGCGTTAGCGACGCGGTACTGTACCGCAGCGTCGGTTGTCGC
>CAXBHV010001555.1:0-2109 GCA_963974855.1 uncultured Rhodopirellula sp.
TCACCGCAATCGGTGCATCGCTGGCGACTTGTTGTGGAGCTGTGATCTGCAGGCTCGGCCGACGGTTGTCAATCTCGAATGATTCGCTTGATGCGGCGATTGTATTGCCTAATCCGATTCCATTTGTGTCCTGGATATCATTGCCGGGCGAAACATTCAGTCGGAGCACGCCATTGTCGTTATCAATGTTGGAAATCGTGACGTCATACACTGCACCGGAAGCAGCTTGAACCGAATCGATTCTCGCCGACGCTGGCGTGACCACGAAATCACTAACATCAACGTTAACAACAGCATCACTAAAGGTCACTCTAAACGTGACTTGATCTGCATTGGTTGACGCTTGGGCAGGAGACTGCCGAGCGATGGCGTTGATCGTTGCTGCACTGGTTGTGCGGAAGTTCCAAGCGTTGCTATCGTTGATCGCGACAAACGAGTTGCCTGCGGCGTCAGTGATTGCGCTGGAGGCAACCAGAATGAAGTATTCGATGCCAGGCTGGAGAACAGTATTGGGATTAGCCGTCACAACAGTGCCATTGACAGTCACTCGGTTTCCGCCGACATCGATTGATTCCACTAACGAATTATCGCTGGATAGCCGAATCTCAATCACGCCGCTACCAACCGCAATCGGCTCGCCAAACGTCAACACCAAATTGCTTCCTACGGCGATATCCACAGCGTCGTCAGCTGGTGACAAACGGACCAACATCGGTGCGTCATCGTCAAAAACAGTGGTTGTCGAATTGGCCGTGTTGGGATTGCCAGCGCTGTCGTTCGCAGCGCCAGCGGCAACACTGATCGTGACATCGGCGGTCCCGTTGGGCGTAACATTTGCCGTGTAAGTGTCATCGTCCAACGTGACAAAGTTGCTGAGCGAGCCACCGGTGACATTGACATGCGCCGCTGCAAAACCGAAAACATTTTCGGTGAACTGAAACGTGACTTCGAACGGATTAGTGTTATTTACCGCAGCAGGTGCGTTTTGAATGTTCAATGCCGGTTGGACTGCGTCAAACTGAATCGTCACACGTGTTGCCGCCGGGTTGCCGTTGCCAGCGGCGTCCGTCGAAACGGCGGCAGGCACGTCAATCGTAATCGGCCCGCTACCGTCTGGCATGACGTTGATGCCGTATCGCGATGCACTGATCGTCGAGAAGTTCGCAGCCGTTCCGCCACCAATTTGGATGTCAGCCATATCGAAGTCGCGAACGCCTTCGCCAAACTGAATCACAACCGGGAACGGGTTGGTGTTATTAACAATTGTGGGTGCGCCCTCGATTAACACCGATGGTGAAACAGTGTCGATCGTGACGTTCAAGGGGGCGCTCTGCGAATTCTCCGTACCCTGACGAGCGATCGCCGCGACTCGAATCGTTCCATCGGGCAATGCGTCGGATAGATTGCTTTGCCACGTGCCGTCCGGGTTGACCGTCGCGGTCGCAATTATAGCATTGTTGTCGAGCCGGATGATTTCGACTGAAACAGCGGGTGGGCCAGGCTGGGCTGTACCGAAGAACGTCAAGCGGTTTTGATTGGTTTGCTGGTCGTTGGGAACGCCGGTGTCTTCGCGAATCCCTGTAAGGATGGTTTGATCAAAGATTGCGTTGACAACTAAAGTCACCGTGCCTCGCGATTCCGTGGAACCATCGGAAACGATGTATTCAAAGGTTGGCTGACCATTGAAGCCAGTTGCGGGGGCAAATTCAAACGATCCGTCAGTGTTGAGTGTTAAAACGCCCGCCTCCGGTGGAATGTCCTGACCAAGACGCACAGATAAATCGTTGCGCGGGTTGTCGACATCATTGTCGTTTGCCAGCACCCCTTGGGCGGCCGAGACGGTCAAGGTTACGTTTTCGTCAGTCGAGTATTGCTCGTTAGTTGCTGTTGGAGCATCGTTCACGCCTGTCACTGAAATCGTGAGCGTGGAAGATGACTGCGCAATTCCGTCCGAAACTTCATAGGAAACTGTCAGCGTGCGCGATGCAGTGGGTGTTAGGAAATCATAGGCCCCGTTTGGGGCAAAGTTGTAGCTTCCGTCTGCATTGATTTGGATGGTCGGGCTCTTTCCCGACTCCGGAACAACCGGCAGTGTGACCAACTGACCGA
>CAXBHV010001556.1:0-2108 GCA_963974855.1 uncultured Rhodopirellula sp.
CTTACGGCCCACGGCTCACCACTGCGATTTGCATTTCGATTAAATCAACAGCCCGTTAGCGCCAAAACGGCTGATTTGCTGAAAGACTCTTGCCTAACTGCTTATCAGTACGATTCAGGAAACTGAAAGCCATGTGGCAGTTGAAAACCGGAGCTAGGCGAGGCACTTGCGTCACCCTCTGCTGGTTTCGATGCCTCGGGTTGTACCGGCTTGTCAGCAGGCTTGCTCGCCGCTCCGGGAGTGGTGGGCCAAGTGCTCGACGTTGTCGTGCTTGGCGTTGTTGGGGGTGCCGTGGCTGCTTTGGGATCCACCGTCAAGCTTGCGGATTGAAAGCTAGGTGTTGAATAGCTCGGCACTGCGGGTGTTGCAGCAGCAGTGCTTGCTGCTGGTGACGTGATTGCCGACGTAGCTGGTGCCCAGCTGGTTGCAGCGGGTCGATAGCTAACCGGCGAGGCAGAGACGTCGGTGTTTGCCCGAGCCGCCACACTTGCGGTTGATGCCGGAGTACTGATTGCCGGAGTGCCAGCGGTTTGCGCGATTGGTGTTTCCGTCTTTGGCGTCTGTGCCGCGATCTTTTCGACCGCAGATTGAGCTGGCTTCACGCCTCGTGATGCATCGATCTGAGCAAGCATTTCACGCGAGCGTTCGACGGCCTTTTTCACTGCCGCGTCCGAGGCACCTTGGCCGTCAAGCTTCACTGTTTCCGACAAATAGCCGCGAGCTTCATTCATTTGACCCTTGCTGTAGTGCAAGTAGGCCATGTTGAAGTTGGCAACCGCTGGCTTATTGTTCTGTTGAAGCACCTGTAGTGCACCTTGGCTGTTGCCGGACTCAAACAGCACACTGGCAAGATTGTTTGCATAGCGTGATGTTCCAGGAGCCAGTTCGAGGGACTTGGCAATCATTTTTGCCGCTTCCTCGTGTTTCCCGGTTTTGCTGAGTGTCAGACCTAGGTCGTTATGAAGCGCGGCGTCGCTGGGGCTCTGTTTGATTGCAAGCTGAAAGTATTCAGTCGCCTTCGCATGATTTCCTTGACGGAAATGCAATCGAGCGATGCTCGTTAAAGCCGAGCTATCGTTGGGTGACTTCTTTAAAGCCGAGGTGTAACTTTCCATCGCTTTTTGGAAGTTGCCGGTCGATTCCCACAACTGGCCGTTCGCGACAAGAACTTCGGGGCCAACAGTCGCTGGTTCCTCGGTCAATCGCAGCGGATCGGTTTCCGATGCCGCGTTTTCGTCTGCAGCCGAGTCACGTCGGAAGACGCCGGCAATCGCGTTAGTGGTCTTTCCGACCGCATTCTTGGCCGAGACGCCTACTGCACTCACTTGGTCTTTGGCACCCGTGGCAGAGGAAGCGATCGATTCAGTAATCGAGGGCTTGTCGGCCTTGGGGGCGTCAATCGTCGCTCGCGAAAATGGGTTCATCGACGCGAACGTTGGTCGTTGGTTCGAGCAACCTGTCGACAAGCTCACCGCCGAGCCTGCGATGAACGAGAGTAGCAGTGCGCGTTGAATTTTGGTTGATCGTTTCACGACAAGTTCTCCCGAAGGCGTGCCGAGAAGCCCCCCGAATGTGAGGTGTGGCTTCAGTAATGTCTGGGCAAGCAATTTTGCGGTTAAATCGAATGGTTCCGTTTTTAGGGATCGACCCGATTACCCCGGCAACTTAACTGCGATTGCCAATTTATTGATAAGACATAAAAAAAGACGGGCTCCCTAAACCGGAAGTCCGTCTTTCGAAATACTAGCAAAGCAAAGGCAATTGCTCGCCTCGAAGCTTACTGGGTTGCGGTTGCAGCACCTTGTGCGGTAACCGATGGCAGTTTTGGTTTTGGCAACACTTCCATCCAATCGCGATTGATACGCGTGGCCCAAGCACCGGATGCGGTGGATGGTTCGCGATCGGTCACGAATACATTGGGGTCAGGACCGGCAGTTTGGAATCCCGCCAATGTTTGCCGTACTGCGGCGACGCGAGCATCGGTCTCTTGGTCGCTTTTTCCACGCAGTACGTAGATGTTTCGACGTGATTGAGGCGATTGAGTTGCGATCCAGTGGACGCGATTGTGGCCTGATGCAAGCAAGGCACCGTCGCCGGTTCGGAACAAC
>CAXBHV010001557.1:0-2104 GCA_963974855.1 uncultured Rhodopirellula sp.
ATAGTTTGCAAGTAAACTTGTGTAGATAAGTAAGGGGATTGCCGCGGGCCTTTGATGGGGTGAGCCGTGACGCGTAAGCGGCCGGATCCCGCGCATTGCCCGGTGCCTTACGAGAACGTAGGGCTTAGAAAACTTCGTTATTCCCTGGGCCGCTGAGCAATCACCATCCAAACCCGAAGCGTGAGCGAGGGACTTGCGGTAATGTCATGAGACCAGTTGGTAGTCCCTCGCTTACGCGTCGGGTTGTGGTTTTGCTAAGCCAGACGCTCTCTTGCGGCCCGAGGCTGATTTAGGGAGTCAACGGCAGAGGGCTTGCGCACAGTTTTGCATATGCATCCTGCAATTCGCCTGATGTGATGTCGGAGTCCGAAGTCGACAAGACGATCCAAGGACGCGCCTTGCGAATCACACCCTTCTCGAGGAACTCGCCAAACAAACGAAGGCGAAGCTCGTCGCCCGAGGACTGTTTTGCAGTGAACGGTGCGTCGTGTGGCCCCAGCAGGACTGCGACCGATGTCGTGTCAGATGTCGCCTGCGAGATTGGATCGCAACCGACCGCGGACGCTGAATCCGAGGCCGCTGCCGTCTCGCTGCTCCCTTGCGCTACCAAGTCGACGGTCGGATGGGTGTCCAACAACCGCGTTTCTAGCGACAAGATGACTTCGATCACCAACCGTTTCTCACTCGAGGCAAGTGGTTTGAAAACCGCTTCGATCGAATACGAACCCTCTTGCTGTGGAAACAAGACATGCAATTCGTCGCCGCGGATAAACTGTTCGGTCGCTGTTGGAAACACGTCCTTGCCTACCGAGCAAAATTGGACTCGCGAAGGCTCCGTTCCCGCTAAACCAAGTTGAATCCCTTGGGGGCCGCCGGTCGCATCAAGCTGCCAAGTCGCGTTGGCATCCGACCACGTTGCCAAGCCGAGTTCGTCGGTCTTCCACATCAGGTTTTGTACTTTCGGGGTCGTTACTTCGGGCAATCCGCGACGGACGCTCAGGTCCGTCGCGTCAGTGAACATTCGACTAACGCTGCGTCGCGTTAGCTAGAGTATTCGGCGCTGAAAAATTCTTTGCTCGAATCAACGCCAGGTTTGATCGTGCGGCTGCCTTCTTGCCAGTTGGCAGGGCAGACTTCGCCATTTTTCTCGAAGTACTGCAGTGCCTGGGCGATTCGCATCGCTTCATCCACACTGCGTCCGAGCGGCAAGTCGTTGACGACTTGGTGACGCACAACGCCGTCTTTGTCGATCAAGAACAATCCGCGAAGGGCGATGCCGGCGTCGATCAGCACGTCGTAGTCGCGTGCGATCTGCTTGTTCAAGTCGGCGATCAACGGGTAGTCGGTCTTGCCGATTCCGCCTTCGCTGCGTTTGGTGTTCGTCCACGCCAAGTGGGAGAACTCGCTATCGACCGAAACGCCTAGAAGTTGGACGTCGATCTTGGCGAACTCTGCCGCACGGTCGCTGAAGGCGATGATTTCGGTGGGGCAGACGAAGGTAAAGTCCAAGGGCCAGAAGAACAGGATCACGTATTTGCCGCGGTAATCCGACAGCGAGATCTCTTTGAATTCGCCGTTCGGCATGACGGCTTTGGCTGTGAATTCGGGGGCTTGTTGCTGAACCAACACACTCATGGTTTCGCTACTTTTCTTTGGTGGGTTGCGGCGGTTTAGAAATAAAACAGGAGCAAGACGGGGGGCATAGAGCCCGCTTGCGGTAATTCCCAGGTACTGACTTGCGTCAGGCCGAACAGTTTAGGCTTTCCACCGCCCCATCGAAAGGAGATGCAATCGACGCGTAAACCCTGACAATCTCGCACGGTTCTCTAGACGTCGAAATCTTTGCTGATGGGTTTTCACATTGTGGGATAGGCTTCCAGCCTGTCGAGGATGCGATGTCCGGCTGGAAGCCTATCCCAAATTATTGTCGACGTTCCACAAGTCGCTTTTCTGAGGCCTCAGATGTGAATTTAGAGAAGAAAGGTGCCGTGGCTCAGTCGTCGCCGGCAAGGCCGAGTTTGGCGAGCCATTTGCGAGAATGTCCTTCTCCCGACTGGGTTTGTACGGCGTCACGCCGGATTCGATCGAGCCGTTCTTCAAGGTC